>JAOZQC010000517.1 GCA_029932425.1 Planctomycetota bacterium
GTCCGCCTGGCCGGGCTCCGGCCGGACGTGGAGATGGACTTCCAGGTCACCCAGAGGCTCCTCGGGGCGGTGATCGAGAAGCACCCGGGCTACCTCCCCGCCTACATCGCCCGCGCGGAGCTCTTCCTCGACGTCTACGAGGACCAGTACGCGAAGAAGTGGTTCCTGCGGGCGCTCCGGCGAAACCCGCGCTACCCCCCCGCCCTGTACGGACTCGCGCGCCAGCTCGCCTTCCGCTTTCGCAACCCGGAGGCGGTGAAGAGGTGCCGCGAGGCCCTGCTCGCGAACCCGAACCTCTTCCCCGCGAAGGAGTTCATCGCCCGGGTCCGCATGGGGGACGGCGAGTATGCGGAGGCGAGGAAGCTCCTCCGGTCCGTCCTTTCCGTGAACCCGCGCCGGAAGGAGGCCCGGGGGCTGCGGGCGGTGATCGACTACCTGGAGGGGAACCGGAAGGGCTTCGAGAAGGGCATGGCGGAGCTCCTCCGGGAGGATGCCCGGTTCGGCCGGCCCTACCGGGAGCTCGCCGCGGTGCTGGAGGAGCACCGGCGGTTCCTGGAGGCGACCCGCTGGGCCCGCCGGGCCTGCGAGGTGGACCCCGCGGACTTCCGGAACCACGAGGTGCTCGGCCGGAACCTCCTCCACCTGGCCCGGGAGGCCGAGGCCCGGGAGGCCCTGGAGCGGTCCCGGGACCTGGACCCCTTCGCGCACTACCTCGGGAACCCGCTCCGGGAGAACATGATCGAGGTGCTCTCGCATCTCGAGGACTTCGTGGAATCCCGGACGGAGCACTTCATCCTGAAGATCGAGGCGCGGGAGAACGCCGTCCTCTCCCGCTACTACGGCCGGTTCCTGGAGCACTCCTACTCGGTGCTCACGAAGGAGTACGGGTTCGAGCCCGAGGGCCCCATCCTCACCGAGGTGTTCCACCGGCACGAGGACTTCGCCGCCCGCACCATCGGGCTGCCGGGGATCGGGGCCCTCGGAGCGTGCTTCGGGAAGGTGATCACCCTGGATTCTCCTTCCGCCCGGCCCCCCGGGGCCTTCTGCTGGGCCTCCACCGCCCACCACGAGCTCACCCACGTGATGTCGCTCCAGCTCTCGAAGTACCGCGTGCCGCGGTGGTTCACGGAGGGGCTCAGCGTTTTCGCGGAGCGGGAGTTCGCCGACTGGTGGGGTCGCGACATGGACCGGCGCCTCTTCGACGCTTTGCGAAACGGCGAGATCCCTCCCGTCTCGACCTTCAACCGGGAGTTCCGCGGTCGCGACGTGGTGTTCGCCTACTACCTGGCGGGGCGGATGTGCGAGTTCCTCCGCGACGAATTCGGGTTCCCGAAGATCCTCGACATGCTGCGCGCCTACGCGAAGAACCGGCGGACGCCGGAGGTCCTGAAGGAGGTGCTGGGACTCGATCCCGCGGAATACGACCGGCGCTTCGCCGCCTGGGCGGAGAAGCGGGTGGGCGGGCTCCGGATCGTGCCCCGGTGGTCGGAGCGCACCGTGAAGCGGATGCGCGCGCGGCTCGGGAAGAACCCGAAGGACCTCGAGGCGCGGGTGACGCTGGCCTGGGCCTGGTACCAGCGCGGCGACCTCGTCGACGCCCGGGCCGACCTGGGCCGGGCGCTTCGCCTGGCGCCCGAGGATCCGCGGTTGACCCTGCTCCGGGGGGAGCTGGCCCACCGCGACGGCCGGGAGGACCGGGCGGAAGCCTGGTACCGGCGCTTCTTCGAGACCGGTTCCGACGACATGTTCGCGCGCCTCCACCTGGCCTCCATCCTCGAGAAGCGGGGGGAGTACGAGGAGGCGCTCGCCCAGTACGAGGCGGCCCGGGCTTGCTTCCCGGAGTACATCGGTCCCGGGAACGCCTGGCTCCACCTGGTGCGCCTCCGCCGGGGCGCGGGGGATCTCGAGGGCGCGATGCGGGACCTCGAGGGGTTCGTGCGGCTCGCGAACACGGACCTTCCGCACCGGATGGAGCTGGCGGCCTACTACGAGTCGCGGGGGGACTGGAAGAGCCTGGCCGGGATCCTCACCCAGGTGGTGGAGATCCAGCCGCTCGGCCGGAAGGAGGCCCTGGCCGTCCACGTGCGCCTGGCCCGGGCGCTGCGGAGACTCGCGGAGGCGGAGCGGGCCGCTCTCGAGTACGAGGTGGCCCTGGCCCTGGGAATCCCCGGAGACGAGGAGCCCGGGGTGCGGGTGGAGCTGGGAGAGGTGTACTATCTCCTGGGGCGGCGCGAGGACGCCCGGAGGGAGGCCCGGGCGGCGCTGGAACGGGATCCGGAGCTCGAGTCCGCCAGGGCCCTGCTGAGGAAGGTCGAGCAACCATGAAGGTTTCGCGAGGCCCCCCCCGGAGGCCGCCCGCAGCAAGGATTCCTGGGAGGCGACCTGCTGGAAGCCGCGATTCTTCCGGCTTTCCGGCGGGGTTGTTTTCCACAACGGGAGCGCGCGGGAGCCGGCCGCGGCCGGAATCGGGCCCGGAAACCGGTCGAGGGATCCCGGCGCGATTGAGAACAAGCGTTATCAGTGCGTAACCCCTAGGCGATAAAGAGGTTATTGCGGATTGCCCCCCCGGGGCGCCGCCGGCGGGGGCTTGACCTAAGTGCCAATGGTCCAGGGTGATAGCGCGACCTCCCCCGAGACGGCGAGGTTCTGCACAGGCTTTCCACAACGGGATGAGGATGCCGGGAGGAGGGTGTGATGGGACCCGGACGCGGCCGCTTCCTCGTGCTCGAAGGACCGGACGGTTCGGGCAAGAGCACCCAGGCCCTGAGGCTCGTACGAACGCTCGATCGGAGCCACGGGAACGTGCTGCACGTGCGGGACCCGGGCGGGACCCGGGTAAACAAAAAGATCCGGGAGATCCTCCTCGACCGCGGGCACGGGGAGCTCTCTCCCATGGCGGAG
>JAOZQC010000058.1 GCA_029932425.1 Planctomycetota bacterium
TCGAGGGCGTGATGCGTCATCCCTGGCCCTGTTACGTGGAAGTCCCCTTCGAGATGGAGAAGGCGGCGTACCGCTGGTCGGAGTACGCCCGAGGGGACGAGCAGGCGGTGGGGGGAGAGGCGAACAAGTTCGTGGCGGGGAAGATGTTCTTCGTGAAGTTCGGGGACCGGCCCCGCGATCCGGTGTGGCCCGTGGATCTGCTCCTGACGCAGAAAGACGAGGCCCAGGAGATCCTCGGCTACATGCTCGCGGACGCCATCGACGGCTTCCCCGTCCCGTTCTATCCCCTCTGTCTCCAACGGGCGCACGAACACGCGGCCCTGGTCGGCTTTGACATGGACGTCCTGCAGCGAGAGATCATGGAGGCGATCCGGGAGAGCCTTGGCTCGCAGGCGCCTCTCCTGGATGAGATCCGGCTGGAGGACGCCGATCCGAGCCAGCGGCGGTACTGGTAGGAGAGCGTGACATGACACCGGGTCCCGACCTCTTTCCGCGCGACAGGATCGTGGGGATGTTCCGGGGGTTCCGGGAGGGGGGGATGGAGTTCCATGCGGACCTCGTCCTGCCCTACCGGAGTTCCTTTCACAACGTACCCATGCACGGCCAGTTCGTCCTCGTGCAACTGGAGACGCCCGAGGAGGCGGTGCTCGGCCGGATCAGCTCGCTTTCCTCCGAGGGCCGGTTGACGGGCCCGTCCGGCGAGGAGTTCAGCCTGCGGGCGATCCGGGAACAACGCCCGATTCCGGAAGAGCTCAGGGAGGACTACCTGCGGTACCGAGTGAACATCCGGGTGCTCGGTGTTTACCGGAACCACGGCGACCAGGGCCTCGTGTTCGTGGCCTCCCATCGCCGGCTTCCCCACGTGGGGAGTCCCATCGCCTTCCCGAGCGGTGAGGTGCTCCGGCACATCGCCGGTCACTACGAGGAGGGGGCCGACCTGGGATTCCTCGCTTTCGGGGAGTACGTGTTCTCTGCGGGAGACGCCCGCGTGCGGGCGGATCCCCGCATCCAGGTGAAGGAGCCGGCGACCCTGGTGAAGTTTCCCGTGGAAAGCCTGGTGGCGCGCCGGACGTTCGTTTTCGCCCGGGCCGGTTTCGGGAAATCCAACCTGAACAAGCTCCTGTTCAGCACGCTCTACGCAGGGGATCCCGTGGTGGAGAAGCGCGGGGGCCGGAAAGTACCCGTGGGTACGATCATCTTCGACCCGGACGGGGAGTACTTCTGGCCCGACGACAAGGGGCGGCCGGGTCTGTGCGACGTGCCGGGGCTCGAGGAGAAGCTCCTGGTATTCACGAACCGGGCGGCTCCCAGTCCTTTCTACCAGTCGTTCGTGGTGGGGGGGATCAAGCTCGACGTCCGGCGGTTCCGGCCCGCGGACGTGATCTCCATCGCGCTTCCCCCGGAGAAGCAGGATCAGCAGAACATCCGCAAGCTCCGGGCGATGAACGATACGGACTGGGCGGAGCTCGTGGACGCCATCGACGAGGAAGGCAACGCCACGGATCTCAAGACCGTGAAGAGGCTCTTGCGCCTCGAGGACAGCCAGGACCCCGAGGCCTACGCGGCCCGGGCGAACATGACGATGATCGTGCGCATGCTCCACGATCGCTCGAGTCAGATGGTGGACCTCCTCCTGCGGGCGCTCACGGACGGCAAGCTCTGCGTCATCGACATCTCTCAACTTCGCGGGGGGCCGTCGCTGGTGCTCGCGGGGCTGATCCTGCGCCGCATTTTCGACCGCAACCAGGAGGAGTTCACGAAAGCCGAGCCGCGGACCCTCCCCACCATCGCCGTCATCGAGGAAGCGCAGTCCGTTCTCCACGAGAAGTCCTCTTCCTCCCAGCCGTTCATCGAGTGGGTCAAGGAGGGTCGCAAGTACGATCTCGGCGCGATGCTCATCACCCAGCAGCCGGGCAGCATCCCCATGGAGATCCTGAGCCAGGGGGACAACTGGTTCGTGTTCCACCTTCTCTCCGCCGCGGACTTGAACAACGTGCGCTACGCAAACGCCCATTTCAGCGAGGACCTCCTGAGCGCCCTGCTCAACGAACCGATCCCCGGCCAGGGAGTCGTCTGGAGCAGCGTGGCGGGGAAACCCTACCCCGTGCCCGAGCGGATCCTCCTCTTCGAGGAGGCCTACCGGAGGCGGGATCCGGACTACCGGGGGGCGGCCATCGACACCTACGCGGCGCGGTTGCGGGGAGAGTTCGACCGGGGCGTGGCGGAACTGTTCTCCACGAATCGCCCGGAGCCCGAACCCGTGGTGCGGGAGGCGCGCCGCGCGAGGGAAGCCTCCCGGGAAGAAGAGGAGGTTTCCGGACCGGAAGAGGGGGCCATCGGCCCCGACGCCCTGCGGGAGGCCCAGGCCAGAGCGATCCGGCACCTTGCTGAGAGCAGGAAGTTCCACGATTCGCTGAAACGGGGGGGCATTCCCTGGGGCGTGGTGGTGGGCATCCTGGAGGAGGGGCTGCCCCCGACGATGGACGACCGGCGTAACGTGGCTCACCATCTCGTTGCCCGGGCCGTCTCCGAAATACTGGGGGGGGAGCAGAGGCAGGTCTGGGACACGGAAAAGCGGGAGACGAAGAGCGGCCGCCCGGTCACCTTCATTGACCGCTTGGAGGATCAGGAGAGCCGGGCGTAGAGGTCGATCTCGCGCCGGGGGGCCTTCTTCACCCGCCCGAACTGCTCGGCCTGCCGCCTCCCGCCCAACGCGTTCCCCGCGTCCCGGATCGTGGAGACCCTCCATCCGGAATCCCGGAGTGACTCGCGGAGGAGCTCCCGCGGAGCCACCTCTCGGTCGTGGATCCCGCCGAAACGGATGACGAGCCGGGCGTCGGGGCGGGCGCGCGCGGCCGCCTGGCGCCAGACTCGGCGGAGTTGCTCGGCGAAGGAGGAGGGGTTCCGGTGGCGGATCTCGGAATCGGGCGCCCGGTAGACCACCCGGGGGGGCCCACCGAGAAACCAGCTCCGCAGCCACTGGTCCGAAGCGTAGGTCCGGAGTCCGTAGTAGGGGGGAGAGGTGATGATGAACCGGAAGCGGGGGCGGGGAGGATAGGCCCGGGCGAGGCGGCTGTCGCCCCGGACGATCCGGCCCGCCGCGGCAACGGGGCAGCCGAGGAGATAGCGTTCCGCCCTCACGCGGATCACCAGGCGGACGTCGACCCGGGGGGGGCGCATCCCGTGCGCCTTCCAGAACCGGACGGCGTAGTCCGGCTTGGGGGCGAAGGTCCGGGGGCTCTGGTTGGAGAGGTGGGAGGGGCGGCCCTTCGTGCGTGGGCCGTGCAGGGCCCCGAGGAGGATCGCCCTCAGGACCACCCGGGCGGCGCCGCCCGGCCTCCCCAGAAGCTCTTGTCGGAGACGGCAGATCTGCTGCAGCGTGTCCGGATGGTAGGCGAGGGCCCAGAAGGGTCCCTCGGGGAGCCGGACCGGGCGTTGCGCGGCCAGGGCGCGGTCGGCGAGGTCCATCACCGCCTCCGGCGTGGTGGAGGCGAGCTTGGCCCGGGCGATCGCCACCGCCACGGGGCTGCTGTCGATCCCCACCGACCCGAGTCCGAGAAGACGTGCCGCGAAGGTGGTGGTGCCTCTCCCGCAGAACGGGTCGAGCACCCAGTCGCCGGGCCGCGCGTGACGCCGGAGGATCCCCAGGGGGAATCCCAGGGGGAACATGGTGAAGTAGGGACAGACGGCGTTGAGTCGGCTGTCGTGTGTCATCGTCGTTTCGACGCTTGCCCCGCGTGGTTCGTCCGCCGGAGCTTCCCGGGTCCGGAAGCCGCCCGAGGCCTCCGGCGCGAAGATCTTCTCCGGCCGGCCAGCGCCTCCGCCCCTCCATCGCGGCGAGAAGGAACGTGCCGGACCGGCGCCGGTCGGGTCGCTTTCCCCCTCTTCTACCATGGGAGGGAACCGGGGGCCACCGGGCGGCGGGGACCGCGGGCTCGGCCGCCCCGTTACCGGAGCCGGGTGTCGTTCATGAGGTTGTAGATCCTCTGGTAGAGGATCTGGAACGTGCCCTCGAAGCTCCAGCCGAAGCGGTCCTCGATCTGCTCGTAGAGGGCGACGGCGGCCCGGTAGGCCGCGAGGGCCTTCTTGCGGTGGACGGCGGCGTCCGGGAGGCCGGGGCGGGCCTTGGGGTAGTGCCGGTCGCCCTCCTCGCGCAGGGTGTCGGCCTTGGCGATGAGCTTCCGGAGCTCGGGGTTCGAGCCCGCGGAGCGGGTGTGGCCCACGCCGCCGATCCCGCTGGGGGGTTCGCGGTCCGGAACGGGCGGGGAGGAGGAGGGGCCGAAGCCGGGCCGGGGCGGGGGGCGGGACGGGACCGCCCGCGACTCCGCGAGAGCCGAGCGGGCGAGGACGCCGGTCCGGAAGAAGGTCCGGAAGAGGTCGAGGATCAGCTCCACGCGGTCGCTCCGGCGCGCGGCCTTGGCCTCCTCGTACTTGCGGTGGAGGAGGGTCTCGAGGAGATCCGGACCCCGGTCCAGGGCCCGCTCCATGAGATAGGTGACGTGGGCGTCGAGACCGTGCCGGTGGGCGAAGCGGGCGAGCTCCAGGCAGTCGGCGGGGGATCCCAGGCCCTCGTGCCGGCGGCGGTACTCCTCCTCGAGAAGGGTGCGCTTCTCGGCGGGCGTCCGGGCGATGACGGCGGCGGCGAGCTTCGCCCGGGGAAAGCGGCCGCCCACGCCCTTCTCGGCGGCGAGGGTGAGGGCGTCCTCGGTCTCCGAGACGAGCTCGCCGAAGAACGCGGAGCCGCCGGGGAGCACGACGCGGGCCAGGGGCCGGTCCCCCGGTCCCGCCGCGGGCCGCACGTCCTCGAGGAGGATCTGGAAGAGGCGGGCCTTTCCGAGCAGCGTGAGGACGCGGGCGTGGGAGGGAGCGGTGGGGGAGCGGGCGGCGGCCGCGAGGAAGGGGATCGCCTCGAGGTAGGCTCCCGCCAGGTAACGGGTCCGGCCCTTGCGGTAGAAGGCCGCGCCGTCGGGGGCGGGCGCCGGGGGCCGGCCGGAGGCGGACTCCGCGGCGCCGGAGGACGGGTGCGCCTCGCCGGGGGACAGGGCTTGCCCGATCTCGCGCGCCAGGTCCGCGGGGGCCCGGGAAAGGGCGTAGTCCCCGCCCGTCTCTGCGGCGCGTCGCTTCCGGTAGAGGGTGTAGACGCCGAGCACGCTCGCGAAGACGACGGCCCCGGTGACGAGGGTCTTGACGAGCGTGTTCCCGGGCGGGCGGGTTCTTCTCATGCGGGTCCTCAGTACATCCTCACCAGGTCCGCGGCCGGGTAGTAGTGCCGGAGGATGTCCCCGGCCGCCGCCCCCGCCCGGGCCATGCCGAGGGCTCCCATCTGGCAGAGGCCGACGCCGTGACCCCAGCCGCCGCCGGAGAGCACCAGTTCGGTATCGGTCGTTTCCAGGCGGAGGATGAGCGTGGAATAGAGTACCCCGGGACCGAGCTTTCGCCGCACGGTGGCGGCGGGAAGATCCACGGGGTCCGGGGCGCGGAACCGGAAGGCGAGCGCGCGGCCCCCCCGATCCCGGCGGGAGACGGTGACGCTCCGGATCGGGCCGGGGAGGCCGAGCGCCCTCCGGACGGTCTCGAGGGGGAGCCGGCGCTCCCAGCGGAAGAGACGGCTCGCCCGGCAGTACTCGCAGGGAACCCCCGCCAGGGGGGGCACGAGGGGGCCTCCGAAGACCTCGGCGGCGGAGGCGGTGTGTCCGCCGCAGGTGGAGTGGAAGTAGGCGGGGAGGAGGCGGCCCCGGTAGAGGAGGACCATGCCCCGCGTGGCCCGGACCGCGGCGCGGAAGGGCTCTCCCCGGGGCCCCGGGAGGCCGCGGTCCACCTGGGAGGTCTGGTCGTCCGCGAGGTCGAAGGGCCGCCGGGCGGCGCGGGCCTCCCGGGCCTGGAGCGCGTAGGTCCGGGAGGCGACGGCCTGGGCCCGGAGCGCGGCGGGGGGGAAGTCGGCGGTGAGCTCCCCCGCCAGCACCCCCGGCAGGTAGCTCTCCACGTCGGTCTCCAGGACGAGGAGGACCCCCTGCTCCGCGGGCACGAGCAGGAGGTCGCCGGGGTAGGAGCGGTCGCCCACCCGGAGGGGGGATCCGTCCGTGACGATGCGGAGGGCGGCGGGCAGGGAGGCGCCTCGCGCGGGGATCTCGCGGGAGAGGTCGCGCCCGGACTCCACGGTCTCCCCCCCCGCCGTGGAGATCACCCGGTACCCGCCCGGCACCGACCCCCGGACCGTGGGGGCGGAGGAGGCCGAGGCCAGGAGCACGCGGATGCGGGGGACGCGGCCCGGCGCGCCCGCCCCCGGCGAGGGGCCGGGCTCGAGGGCGCAGGCCGCGGAGAGACCGGCGAGAAGCAGCCCGGCGGCGAGGCGGATCATGCGTCTCCGAAGAGGCCCCCGGCGGGAAGGTCGTCACCCGCCTCGGAGACGAGCTCGCAGGCCCGGGGCGTGGGGAGCCGGCCGCGCGGCGTCTTCAGGACGAGGTTCTGGCGGATGAGCCAGGGCTCGTAGACGTCCTCGATGGTCTGCTCCTCCTCGCCCACGGAGACCGCGATGGTCTTCAGGCCCACGGGGGAGCCCCCGGCCCGGACGAGCGTGGCGAGGATGCGGCGGTCCACCGCCGAGAGTCCGAACTCGTCGATGCCGAGGCGGGCGAGCCCGGTGCGGGCCACCTCGAGGCTGATGCGGTTGCCGGCCTCGATCTGGGCGAAGTCCCGCAGGCGCTTGAGGAACCGGTTCGCCACCCGCGGGGTGCCCCGGGAGTGGGCGGCGATGTGGGCCGCGGCCCGGGGATCGAGGACCACGCCGAGCTTCCGCGCGGAGCGGGCCAGGATGATCTCCAGGTCTTCCGGGGGGTAGGGCTCGAGCTTCTCGTGGACCCCGAAGCGGCTGCGGAGGGGCCCGGAGAGCTGGCCCTCGCGGGTGGTGGCCCCGGCGAGGGTGAAGCGGCGGAGGTCGATGCGGATGGAGCGGGCCGCGGGCCCCTGGTCGAGCACGATGTCGAGGGTGAAGTCCTCCATCGCGCTGTAGAGGTACTCCTCCACCACGGCGGGGATGCGGTGGATCTCGTCGATGAAGAGGAGGTCCCCGTGATCGAGGTTCGTGAGGATGCCCGCCAGCTCCTTGGGCCGGGACAGGGCGGGCCCCGAGGTGGTCTTGATCTCCGTGCCCATCTCCCGGGCGATGACCCAGGAGAGGGTGGTCTTGCCCAGGCCGGGCAGCCCCGAGAAGAGGATGTGGTCGAGAGGCTCCCCGCGTTCCCGGGCGGCGCGGATGAACACGCGGAGGTTCGAGACGACGCGCTCCTGGCCCACGAACTCGTCCATGGTGCGCGGGCGGAGCGCGAGATCCACGTTGCGATCCTCGGGCAGATCCCTGGGCGTGAAGATCGGTTGCTCGGTCACGGGACGGTGGTCCAAAGGGGGTGTCATGGTAACGGTCCCTCCCCCCGCGGTAAAGGAGGGCCGCTCCCGCCGGCCAAGTATTGGGCGGGTCCGGGCGCCGTCGTAGAATCCCGTCCCCCGTGAGCCCACCTCCCGACACGATCCGCGAGGCCAGGGAGATCCGCCGCATGTTCGGCCGGATCGCGGGGAGCTATGACCTGCTGAACCATCTCCTCTCCCTGAACCGCGACCGGGCCTGGCGGCGGGCGGCGGTGGATCGGGCCGGGGTCCGGGGACCGGTGCTGGACGTCTGCTCCGGGACGGGGGACCTGGCCCGGGAATGGGCGGCCCGGGGCCCGGACGGCGGGGCGGTGGTGGGGGCGGACTTCTGCCCGGAGATGGTGCAAGCCGCGGTCCGGAAGGACCGGACGGAGGCCCCCGGCGGGCGGGTGCGGTACGTCGTGGCCGACACGCGCCGGCTGCCCTTCGGGAGCGGCCGCTTCGGGGCGGTGTCCGCCGCCTTCGGGATCCGCAACGTCTCCGACCTCCGGGGGGGGCTCCGGGAGATGATCCGGGTGCTCCGGCCGGGGGGACGGCTGGTGATCCTCGAGTTCACCCTTCCCGGAAACCCCCTGTTCCGCGGGGTGTACCTCTTCTACTTCCTCCTGCTCCTGCCCCTTCTCGGGAACCTCCTCTCCGGGTCGGGGGACAACGCCTACGGGTACCTGCCGCGCTCGGTCCTCCGCTTCCCCGGCCGGGATCGCCTGGGGGAGATCCTCCGGGAGGAGGGTCTGGTCGAGGTCCGGGTGGAGGACCTCTCGCTGGGGATCGTGAATCTCTTCGTGGCCGTGCGCCCCCGCGGCGGAGGGGGCTTCTGATGTCCGGGGAGCTCGCGGACTACCACCGGCGTTCCCGGGCGCTGCCGGTGAGCCTGCTGGCCATCCTGCCCCTCCTGGCCGTCTACGAGATCGGGATCCTGGTCACGAGGAGCCCGGTGCAGAACCACGCGGGACTCCTCGTGCGGCGCATGATCGGGCTCCTGGGGATGAACGCCTACCTCGGGCTGACCGCGGCGGTGGCGGTCACGTTCCTCCTCGCGCTCTTCGCCAAGCGGATCGGTTCCGCCCGGGACTTCCGGGACTACTGGCTCATGCTCCTCGAGGCCGTGGTGTACGCCGCGGTCCTGGGCCCCCTCGTCCACCTCCTGGAGGGCGGGCTCCCGCGGCTGGCGGCCGGGGACGGCGTCCCGGGGAAGAGCCTCCGGGTCATCCTCTACCTGGGGGCGGGGGTGTGGGAGGAGCTCGTGTTCCGCCTGCTCCTCCTGGGGGGCTTCGTGTGGATCGCCACGCGGGTGGCCCACGGGAACCGGGTGGTGTTCTCGGTGCTGGGGCTCCTGGTCTCCGGGGCGCTCTTCGCGCTGTTCCATCACGTGGGAGAGCTCGGGGAGCCCTTCGTGGCGCGGGTCTTCGTCTACCGGCTCCTCTCGGGGGCGGTGCTGGGGACGATCTTCCTGCTCCGGGGGCTCGGGGTGACGGTCTACACCCATGCGTTCTACAACGTCGGCGTCCTGCTGCTCCGCTGAGAGGGAACATGAAACGCGTCTTCGTGGGGATCACCGGGGCCAGCGGCGTGGTGTACGGGGTGACGCTCGTGCGCGCGCTCGCGGGGGCGGGACTTCAGGTGCCGGTCTGCATCTCCCCCTCGGGGCGGAAGGTGCTGCGGCTCGAGATGGGCGTGGAGGCGGACCCGGAGGAAGCGGACGCGCCGGAGTGGCTCCGGGGGTCCGGGGAGGGCGTGAGCGTCTTCCCCCACGAGGCCGTGGAGGCTCCCTTCTCCTCGGGCTCGTACCGGACGGACGCGGCGGTGATCTGCCCCTGCTCCCTGGGGACCCTGGCCGCGGTGGCGCACGGCCTCTCCGGGAACCTCATCGAGCGCGTGGCGGAGGTGATGCTGAAGGAGGGCCGGCCGCTCATCCTCGTGCCCCGGGAGACCCCCCTCTCCCTCGTGAGCCTGCGGAACATGACCCTCCTGGCGGAGGCGGGGGCGGTGGTGCTGCCCGCCTGTCCCGGCTTCTACCACGAGCCCCGCACCGTCCTGGACCTCGTCCGGCACGTGGTGTCCAAGATCACGGACCGGCTGGGCCTCGGGATCGACCTGGTGCCCCGCTGGGGCGGGGGGGGATGATGGACCTCGAGCGGGTCGCCGTCTACGGGCACCTCGTCCGCTTCTCGCACACCGTCTTCGCCCTGCCCTTCGCGGTGATGGGCGCGGTGCTGGCGGCGGGCGGGGCGCCGGGCCTCTGGTCCTCGGTGTGGATCCTCCTGGCCATGGTGTCGGCGAGGACGGCGGCGATGGCGATGAACCGCCTGGCGGACGCGGGCCTGGACGCCGAGAACCCGCGCACCGCGGGCCGGGAGATCCCCGCGGGACGCGTCCGGCGGGGGGAGGTGCGCGTCCTGCTGCTCGCTTCCGCGGCGGTCTTCGTCCTCTCGTGCGCTCTCCTGAACCCCCTGGTGCTGGCCCTCTCTCCCCTCGCCCTCGCCGTCCTCCTCTCCTACCCCTTCGCCAAGCGGTTCACGCCGCTCTGCCACGTGTGGCTGGGGATCGGTCTGGGCCTCAGTCCGGTGGGGGCCTGGGTGGCGGTTCGGGGGGAGTTCGGGCCGGGGTCCGGCGCGGTGCTCCTCCTGGGGGCCGCGGTGGTCCTCTGGGTGGCGGGGTTCGACGTGATCTACGCCCTCCTGGACGTGGAGTTCGACCGGCGGAAGGGGCTCTTCTCCCTGCCCGCGGCGCTGGGGCCGGGCCCCGCGCTGGTCGTCTCCGCGCTGGTCCACCTGGGGACGGTGGTCCTCCTCTTCCTGGCCGGCCGTGCGGCGGGCCTGGGGGCCGTGTACGAGGCGGGGGTGGGGGGGACGGCCCTCCTCCTGCTCTACGAGCACGCCATCGTCCGGCCGTCCGATCTGCGCCGCGTGAACACCGCCTTCTTCACCTTGAACGGGGTCGTGAGCCTCCTGCTCATGGGCGCCCTGGTCCTCTCGGTGGCCCTCGGCGGCCCCGCTTGACCGGGTGGGGGGGCGATGGGAGAATCCCGCCCGTCCGGAAGGCGGGAGGGGGGAGCGGGCGGCGCGCCGGCCGGGAGGCCGGGAGGACGCAGATGAGCTTCCTTGACTGGTTCCAGGACGAGAAGCGCCTCGGCGACCACACGGTGGACGATCTCCGCCGCGAGGAAGGGCGGCTCTCCATCCGCGAGAGCCAGCTCCTGTCCCGCATGGAGGAGCTGGAGCGGAACCTGGAAGAGGCCTTCCGGCGGGGGTTCGCCCTGGGATCGCCCGTGCGCCGCCGGATCATCGCCCGCAAGTACGAGCGGATGCGGAAGGAGCTGGCGGGCGCGGAGCGGGAGCTCGTGCGCCTCGCCAAGGAGGCCCTGGCGGTGGCCGCGATACGGTTCCGGCTCGAGAACCGCTCCCGGGGCGAGGCGTCGCCCCTGCGGCGGATGGGGGCGAAGGAGGCGGAGCGGCTCCGCGCGCTGGCGGCGGACGACGCCGTGGACGATGAGGAGTTCGCGGAGCGCCTGGCCGAGATCCTGGGGCCCGCGGGGAAGGAGGGCGATCCCCTGGCCGGCCCCGGGGAGGAGGCCCGCGCGGTCCTCGAGATCTGGCGGAAGATGGACGAGGGGCGGATCGAGAGCGTGGACGAGGGGCTCCGGGCGGCCCGGGCCGGGAGCGCGGGGGAGCGGGAAGGGGAAGAGGAGTGATGGCTCCCCCCGGCCCGGGGGAGAAGGGCCGGGCCGCGGGGCGGCG
>JAOZQC010000518.1 GCA_029932425.1 Planctomycetota bacterium
CGATCATCTCGGACGACACGAGCCCGCGCTTCCGGAGGTAGGCCATGGCGTCGGCGGAGGGGAGCCCCATGAGCGCGAAGGCTCCCAGGAGCCCCCCGTCCAGGGTGCCCACGCCGCTCGGGGTGAGCTGGAAGGCGAGGAAGGCCTGGCTCACCACGAAGAGGAGCCCCAGCTCGGGGAGGGAGAGTCCCAGCCGGCTCCCGGCGAGAAAGAAGGCGGCGGGCTTCAGGAACATCGCCACGTGGGTGAGCAGGAGGCAGCCGAAGGCCTCTCGGCCCGCAGCGGGGGCCTGGCCGAAGACCCGGGACACCTGGCGCTCCATCTCCCGGGTCCGCCGGCAAAGGCGGACCAGGCGGCGGGAGCGGGGGCGGAGGAGCCGGATCCAGCGGAGGATCCGGGTGAGGGGGCACCACCGGCGGGACAGGGAGGTCCACAGAGCCGCCGCCAGGAGGAGGAGCACCGCCGTCAGCCCCAGGAGCGTCACCCCCAGGGCCAGGTTCGGCGGAGAGAGGAGCGTCCGCCGGAAGCCCACCACCGCCGCCGCCGCGCAGATCGCGAAGAGGAGGACGAAGGAGAGCCCCTCGAGGAACTTGCCGAGCAGCACCGTGCCCGCGAGCTGCGGGTAGGGGAGCCCGGTCCTCCGGCGGGCGAAGATCACCTTCACGGGCTCCCCGCCGAGGTAGCTCGAAGGGGTGAGGATGTTCACCGCCATTCCCGTGGTGACGCCCTCGAGGAGCGTGCGGAAACGGATCCGGTGTCGGACGGGGCGGTTCAGGGCGCGCCAGGCCGCGGCCTGGAGGAGGAGCACGAGGCCGGTGAGCGCTCCCACCGCCAGGAAGGCGGTGGGACCCGCGTTCCGGAGGGCGGCCCACGTGGCCTCCCAGCCCACCGAGCCCACGATGGCGGCCAGGGCGGCGGGGAGCGCCACCGCGAGCACCGCGAGCCGGATCGTCCGCTTCACGGCGCCCGGTCCCCGGACCGCGACCGGGAGATCTCCTCGAGCTCCCTGCGGAGGGAGGGGGAGAGGCAGATCCGGGGCAACTTGTGCTGGCCGCCGAGCTTCCCGTGCCGGGCCATCCACGTCCGGCAGGTGCCGGGAGCCAGCACCCGGATCTCGGGGGGGGCGAGGCCGAAGTCGCCGCTCCGATGGGTGGCGTAGTCGTCGCTGGCCTTCGCGATCCGGGCGTCGAGGCGGGCCGCGAAGCGCTCGAGGGAGGGAGGTTCCCCCTCGAACTCCACGAGCCACAGGTGCCGGCCCCGGGGGTCGTCGTCCCCGGGGAGGAGGGAGTCCACCGTGTAGTCCCGGATCCGGGCCCCGGTGGCCCGGCAGGCCTCGGCCACGGCCGCCTCCAGGTCCTCCTGGATCACGTGCTCGCCGAAGGTGTTGAGCTGCAGGCGGGTGCGCGTGGCGAACACGATCCGGGGGGGGGTGAGGGAGGTGAAGCGGACCACGTCCCCCACGTCGTAGGCCCAGATTCCGGAGTTCGTGCTGAGGAGGACCGCGTAGGGGCGCCCGGTCTCCACCTCCGTGATCGCCAGCCGCGTCGGCTCGGGATCCTCGATCTCGCCCGCGGGCACGAACTCGAAGTAGACGCCGCCGTCCACCTCGAGGCGCATGCCCGGATCGTCCCGGCGGTCCTGGACGGCGTTGAGCCCTCCCTCGGAGGACGAGTAGGTGTCCACGAGGAGGAGGGGCCGGCCCGCGATCTCCAGGATCCGCTCCCGGTAGGGGGCCGCGGACATGCCGTAGTGCACGAAGACCGAGAGGTCCGGCCAGACGTCCGCCACCGTGGAGACCTCCCGGCCGATCCGCCGCCGGCCCTCCTCCACGAGACGGTGGAAGAGGAGGAGGGTCCAGGAGGGGAGACCCACCACGGCCCGCACCGGGGCCCGGAGGTACCGGCGGCAGATCGTTCCGACCTTGCGCTCCCAGTCCCGGAGGCCCGCCACCTCGGGCTCGGGAAGGCGATACCGGGCGGCGAGGCGGGGCACGTGGCGAGCATGGATCCCGCTGGCGTCCCCCACGAGACATCGCCCCCGCTCCTCGAGGCGGGTGCAACCCCCGAAGTACAGGGTGCGGCCCGAGAGCAGGTCGGCGTCCGGCGCCTGCTCCCGGAGGAAGCCGAGCAAGGCGATCCCCGAGCGGATGTTGCCGCGGATCGCCTCGCGGGAGACGGGCATGGCCTTGCTCGCCCCGGAGGTGGTTCCCGAGGTGAGCGCGAACCAGGGGATGTGCCCGGGCCAGGTCACGTCCCGGCACCCCTCGAAGGAGCGGTGCCACCACGGGGCCTGGTCCTCGTACCGGCCCACCGGCACCGCGGCCCGGAAGTCCGCCTCGCTCCGGATTCGGCCGTAGCGATGGGCCAGGCCCCACTCCGTGAAGCGAGCCCGGCGCACGAGGGACCGGAGGACCTTCCGCTGGGCGGCGCCCGGATCGGCCCCCGCCCTCTCCACCTGGTGCATCCTCCGGGCGACGGCCCGGTCCACGGCCCACCGGATCAGGTTCATGGCGCGCCCGCATTCCCTCCGAGGTCGGAATCCGCGGCGGGCCGCTCCGCCGCGGCCCGGAGGGTAAAGATATACGCCGCCGTCCGTCCCGGCTTGAATCCCGGGGGGAGAACCGCGATTCTCCTCGGGCCCGACTCTTGGGCGGACGGCGGCCCCGGAGGAGAATGGCGGGCCCGTGTCGGCGGCCCGAGCGGCGCGGAGAGGAAGGTGGCGATTGACCGACATCTTCGACCGGTGCCTGAGCTTCCGCCGTGACCAGAGGATCGCGCCCGAGAGGGATCTGGGGGTGGCGGAGCGGGTGCTCTTCGAGACCCTCCCCATCGCGACCGCGGGGCCGTGGATGGAGGGGGAAGGGCGCCGGATGCTGCAGTTCGGCAGCAACGACTACCTCGG
>JAOZQC010000519.1:0-1779 GCA_029932425.1 Planctomycetota bacterium
CCGGCGGGGTCGCGGGGTGCCTCTGCACGGGCGTCCTCCCGGGGCTAGTGCGTGCCGAACACGCGGCCGTAGCGGTAATAGACCTCCATGCACATCACGCAGAGCGCGGTGGAGTAGACCCGCCCGCCGTCCGGTCCCCAGGGGCCCGCGGGGTCCCAGGACCCGCGGAACGCGCCGTCCTTCCTCTGGTGATCGATGATGGCGTCCTTGATGGCCGCGTTCCACTTCTTCCACGGCTCCCCGCCCACCTGGAAGATCGCCAGGGTGCCGTAGTACCAGTAGTACATGTCGATGGTGCCGGACGACTCGTCCCACACCGGGAGGGCCTTCAGGCAGAGCTCGGTCCCCTTCTGGATCATCTCGCTCGTCTCGGGGTTCTCGCCCATGAAGATGCGGGCCAGGACCCCCACCGCGGTGAGGGACTCCGACTTGTCCGGCGGGAACTTCTCGAGCATGTTCTCCGTCCGGGCCGGACCCGTGCCGCGCGCCGTGTAGCCCACCTTCCCGTACTCCGGCTCCGTCACCTTGTCGAGCCAGGCCTTCAGGCCGTCGAAGCCTTCCTGGGGCACCCGGAGCCCGGCCAGCTTGGCCGACTTCAGGGACATCATCATCCACCCGGAGACGGACGTGTCGTTGTCCCCGGGCCGGACCCCGTACCGCCAGGCGAGGTAGGGGTTCTGGCACTTGATGACGAAGTCGATCCCCATCTGGGCGCTCTGCTTGAAGAGCGGGGAACCCGTGAGCCCGTAAGCCTCGGCCATGGCCAGGGCGCAGGTGGCGTGGCTGTAGACGAAGTGGCGGTCCGTCCGGGAGCCGAAGCAGCCCTCCGGGTCCTGGATCTGCTTCAGGTACTTGAGCCCGCGCTTCACCGTCCTCTTGTACCGGCCGCGCTTGTGGGTCTGCCCGGCGCCGAGGAAGGCCAGGAGGGCCAGGCCGGACACCCCGGGGTCGTAGAGGCTGTACCCGGGACCGTCGCAGATCGGCTCGATCTTGTCGTGCTTCATGAAGCCGTCGCTGTCCCACTTGCCGTCATCGTCCTGGTGGTCCTTCAGCCACTCCAGGCCGAGGTTCACGGCGCTCTGGGTGGCCGCTCCCCCGCCCTCCGCCTTGAGGTTCCGGTGACCTCCGCGGCCGCCGAAGGCGCCGCCGGCGCCGCCGCCGATCCCGATGGCGGAGTTCGTGGAGGGGCCCTCGAACGGGGCGTCGCTGATGAAGTCCTTCTTCCCCAGGGACTCCTCGAAGGGCAGGTCGTTGTCCGTCTCGTTGTGGTCGGAGACCTTGGCGTCCTTGACCACGGGGTCCTCGATGACCTTCTCGTCCTGCTCGATGGGCTTGGTCTCCTCGATATCGGGCTTGACCTCGTCCTCGATGGGGTCGATGACGTCCTCCTCCACCTTGGACTGGAGCTGGGCGCTGGCCGCGCCGCTGCCCACGTTCAAGGGGATGTTGAGCATCACCAGGACGAGGAGGCCGTGGAACGCGATGGAGATGAGCCACCACGGCGTCTTCCGGAGCTGCTCGTAGAGGAGGTCGTTGAAGCTCTCCTCGTGCCGGGAGAGGTTCCTCCAGGTGGTTTGCTGGTCCTGCGGGCCGTACATCGACATGGATACCTCCGACGTGACTGCGCCGCCGCGCAGCGCACCTTCCAGAATACACCGGTAGCGAACGGAGCGGAACGAAGATGGTTCGCCAAAAAACCCCTCTTTCCGGGGGAATCCCTCCCCGGCGGCCGGAGGGAGGGAGGGCGCCGTCCGACCCGGGCCTCCCCGGCCGAGGCCA
>JAOZQC010000519.1:1789-2887 GCA_029932425.1 Planctomycetota bacterium
TGGGAAGGCCCTTCTCTCAGGAGAGGTCCCGCATGGCCTCCCGGAGCGCCCGCTCGAAGTGCTCCCGGAGCTGCTCCCGGTAGGACCGCGGGGACACCACGGCGCCGTTCAGGAGATCCAGCTCGATCTTCATGCGGGCCACGTCGAACTTGCGGGCCTGGAGGAACTCCCGGATCCGGTCCCGCACCTCGGAGAAGGGCCGGACCCGGTCGGGACGGCGCTCCTCGAGCTTCAAGACGAGGTAGCCGGAGCGGGTGCGGATGGGATCCGAGATCCCGCCCACCGGCGCGTTCCAGGCGAACTCCTCCACGAAGTCCCGCTGGGTGCCCCGGGCGAAGGGCTCGGGGAAGAGCTCCCGGCCCTTGTGGTGGCGCCGCCTCAACGCCTCGAAGGACTCGCCCCCGCGGGCCCGGGCCACGATCTCCTCGGCGAGGGCCTTCGCCCGGTCCAGGGCCGCGTAGTTCGACTCCCCGTCCCGCGCCAGGTCCACGGCCCGGATGAAGATCGCCGACACGCGCGCGCTGGCCTCCTCCCGGAACCGATCCCGGTGGCGCTCGTAGTACCCCCGCACCTCGGAGGGCCGGACGTAGATGTCCGTCACCGCCCGGGAATCCCGGTTGGCGGGGGCGATGCGGCCGGTGACCGTGTAGAGGAAGCGCTGGCGGAGCAGGGCCAGCCGCTGCTCCTCCTCCCACTGCCACAGGGGGACGCCCCGCTCCCGCAGGTCCTCCTCCATGGTGATCCCCCGCCCGGGGATCTTCCGGTCCAGGTTCCGCTTCAGGCGGACCAGGTCCTCCTTCGTCACCTCGATCCCGAGCTTGCGGGCGGCCTCCACCTCCAGCCTCTCGATGACGAGCTGCAGGGCGCCGGTGTCCAGGATCCGGCGGATCGTCTCCTCGTCCTGCTCTCCCAGGTTCTCCAGGCCGTGCCCCATGAAGGCCAACACCGAGCGGACGGTGATGATCTCGTCGTTCACCCGGGCCACGACGCGGTTGGGATCGAGGATCTCCGGCTCGGGCACCTTCTCGAGGTTCTCCCCGAACCGGGGATCGGGCCGCAGGGCCTCGGAGGCCACCACGGGCACGGGCTCCGGGGAGT
>JAOZQC010000520.1 GCA_029932425.1 Planctomycetota bacterium
GCGGTCTCCGCCGGGCCGGGTTCGGCGGGCGGCGCGAGCGCGCGCAACTCCCGGCGCTTCCGGCGGGCTGCCGACCTCGCCGCCATGCGGGCGAGGTTCCGGGCGATGCCGGCGAGCCAGGCCGGGAGGGAGCCGCGCGGCCGGGACCCGGCGGTGAGCGCGGCGAGACAGGTGTCCTGTATCAGGTCCTCCGCCCGGTCCTCGTCGCGCACGAGCCGGCGCGCCACGGCCCGGAGGAAACGCTGGTGGTCCGCCAGGAGCGCGGGCAGGTCGTCCGGGGGCGCATCGCTCATGCCAGGGTCATGTTGCCGTGGGCGGGGCGGGTGTCTCGCCTCTTTTCCGGTATGGGGTGAAGCCGGCGGGCGGGAAGGTAACGGCCGGCGGGGAAGGGGCGGGTGCTCCGGATCGCTCCCGGTATCGGGGGCGGCCCCTTCCTCTACCAGATCACCTCCACGTCGTAGGCCCGAAACACCGGGTCCCGCGAGAGGACGGCGAGCCCCTCGACCTGGGCCTGGGCCACCAGCAGGCGGTCGAAGGGGTCGCGGTGGTGGAGGGGAAGTTCCGCCACACGGAACGCGTGGGCATGCTCCACGGGGAGGGAGCGGATCCGCTGGAGGCGGAGCTGCTCGGGAAAGATCTCCCCCGGTGGGCGCGCCAGCTCGAGGCGCCGAAGCCCCACCTTGATCGCGATCTCCCAGGAGCTGGCCGCGCTCCAGAAGAGGACGTGGCCGGGGTCCCGGAAGATCTCCCGCGCCCGGGGCGAGAGACGGCCGGAGTCGGCGATCCAGAAGAGGAAGGCGTGGGTATCGAGGAGGATCCTCACTCTTCGAACCCCAGGAGGATCTGCTCCGGGAGAGGAGCATCGAAGTCGTCCCCGATCCGGATCGACTCCCGGGCGGTATCCGGGGTCCGGGGCCCCGGGGGGGGGGCCACGGGGACCAGGCGGGCGACGGGCTTCCCCGCCCGGGCGATCACCACCTCCTCGCCGGCGGCCACGCGCCGGAGGAGGGCGGAGAGACGGGTCTTGGCTTCGTAGACGTTGACCTGGGTCATGGGGGAATGTTAGACCAGATCAAGGACCAGGTCAAGGCTTTCTCCCGGGTGGGATCGAGCCAGGATGCGTGGCTCGGGTGGCGGAAGGCCGGGGTGGGAACGGAGGGGCCCATTCGAAAGTTACAGATCGTTCCCACCTCCGGTTGTAACCTTCATGGGTCATGCGGATCGGTGAGGGACTGCGGAGGGGAGTGCCCGCGGGGGCCGCTCTCGGGGCGTTGTTGGGGCTCGCCGACTGCGTGCGCGCGGCGCTGGAGGGGGGGACGGTGCTCGATCCCCCCCACTGGGCGGGGGTGGTGGCGATCTACGCCGCGGCGTGGGTCGTCTTCGGGATGCTGGTGGGGCTCAAGGCGGGGACCGTCTTCCGGAGGACGGCCCGGGCCGCCGTTCTCCTCTCCGTGATCGGCACCGCGGCCTTCGCGGTGGGCGCCTACGCCAACATCGTGCTCCTGCCCTCGTTCACCGCGCCCGCATCCCTGCGCTTCGACGCGATCCTCCTGGCGGCCGCCACGGGGCTCTTCTTCCTCCTCTACCTCGGGCCGTTCCGGGTGCCGGAGCCCCGATTCCGGACGTGGGCGCTCGTCCTCGCCCTCTCCCTCGGGGCCGCGCTCCTGGCCCCCGTTCTCTCCCCGGGGGCGCGCTCCTCGCCGGTGAAGGTGACGGTGCGGCCCGGGAGCCGGCCCAACGTCCTCGTCTTTCTCGTGGACACCCTCCGCGCCGACCACCTGGGGGCCCTCGGCTACCGCCGCCCCACCTCCCCGCGCTTCGACCGGTTCGCGGCGGGAGGGCGCCTCTACACCCGCTGCCGGACGGTGGCCACCTGGACCAAGCCGTCCACGGCCTCGATCCTCACCGGGCTCCTGCCCGGCACGCACGGGGCGGTGCAGCACCGGGAGGTCCTCCCCGAGAAGGCGGTGACCCTCGCGGAGGTCCTCTCCGCGGCGGGCTACCGCACCGCCGCCTTCTCCGCCAACCCGTTCGTGAGCCCGGAGTTCGGCTTCGGCCAGGGATTCGGGGAGTTCGAGTACGAGGCGCCCTCGGTGTTCGTGAACGGCACCCTCCTGGGAAAGGCGCTCTGGACGCTCCGGGTGGTCTCCCTGGGGGGGCGGATGGTGGGGGAGAAGCTCGCCCACGGCCCGGATTCGGAGGCCCTCTGCCGGTCGCTCCTTTCCTGGATCGATCGGCTTCCGCCGGGCGCTCCCTGGTTCGGCTACCTCCACGCCATGGAGCCTCACCTCCCCTACGACCCCCCGCCCCCGTTCCGGGGACGGTTCGCCGATCCCGCCTACCGCGGTCCCGACCGGGACCGTCCTCCGCGGTACCTGGGGCTGCTCCCCTTCGAGGAGGGGCCCCCGCTCCCCGCGGACCAGCGGGAGCACCTGGTGGCCCGGTACGACGAGGAGATCCTGGCCTGGGACGCGGCCTTCGGCCGCCTGCTGGACGCGCTCCGGGCGCGGGGGCTCCTCGAGAGGACGGTGGTGGTGGTGGTGGCCGACCACGGGGAGGAGTTCTACGAGCACCGGGGTTGGACGCACGGCCACAGCCTCTACGAGGAGCTCCTCCGGGTTCCCCTCCTGGTGCGGGCGCCCGGCCTGGCCCCCGGCCGGGTCGAGACGAACGTCTCCACCGTGGACATCTTCCCCACCGTCCTCTCCCTGGCGGGGGTCTCGGTGCCGTTTTCCACCTTCGGGCGGAACCTGGCGGCGCCCGGACCCGCGGCGGAGGACGGGGGCGGGCGCGAGATCGTGGCGGAGATCGAGATCGGCGGGGCGGGCTCGGTAGGGATCGTTCGGGGGACGAGGAAGGTCGTGCTCGCCCACCGGGGCGGTGAGA
>JAOZQC010000521.1 GCA_029932425.1 Planctomycetota bacterium
AGGGGACGCTCCATGAACAGGACGCGGCAGTCCAGGCCGGGGGGCAGCCCGGTGAGGAGATGGGAGACGATCTTCACCGCCCGGCCCCCGGCTTCCTTCAGCCAGGAGGGATCCCGCCGCAGCCTCTTCACCTTCTCGAACTCGAAGTAGCCCCGCGGGTTGTGCTCGTCCGCGCCCCGCGCCCCGTCGGTGAGGACGGGAAGCCCCCCCGCCTCGAGCATCTGCATGAGAATGGAGGTCCCGGAGCGGGGCAGGCCGGAGACGATGACCACGTCCTTCCAGAGCGGCCGTGCGATCCGCTCCCCGCCCTGTTCGCCGAGCCCCAGGATCTCCTCCCGGAAGTCCGCCTCCGCCTGGTGCGGCGTGGGAATCGACCCGCCGGCCTTCACCTCGCGGATCCGCTCGGCGGCCCGCTCGGCCAGCCGGGTGTGGGCGAGGGCCTGCTCCATCCGTCCCGCCCGCTCGTGGATGGCGGCGATGCGGCGATGGGCATCCGGGTAGACCGGGTTCTGACGCACCGCGACGAGGTAGGAGACCAGGGCTTCCTCCGGGCGCCCCAGCTCCTGGAGGGCGCGGCCGCAGAAGTAGTGGGCCCGGGGCTGGTGGTAGACCTGCCCCACCGCCGCCGGCGCCGCCGCCAACGCCGCCCGGGACTCCCCGGCCTCGAGGTGGCACCGGGCCAGGCCCAGGCGCGATGCGGCATGGGTGGGATCGAGCTCCAGGACCTTCTCGAAGTGCTCCCGGGCCTCCCTCCACCGGTCCAGGGCGACCAGGCTGTCGCCGATCCTCCGGTAGAGCCCCCCCCGGTTGGCCTCCTGGACCCCCTTCGCCTTGCGCAGCTCCCGGATCGCCTCCTCGTGCCGGCCCTCCGCCTGGAGCACCAGGCCCCGGAAGTAGTCCAGGCTCATGGTGTTCACCCTGGCCTTCCGCGAGAGGCGCCGGAGCCGGCCCCGCTCCGCGCGGGTGAGGTCCTCCGGCTTCTTCTCCTTCAGCTCCTTCCGGAGCTTCCCGAGTTCCCCGGCCGCCACCCGGGAGGTGCGCTTCTTCTCGCGGACCAGGCGCACGAAGGTCTCGCGGGCCTCCTTCGCCCGGCCGAGCTCGAGCTGGCACTCCAGGAGCTTCACCCCGAACCGTCCCTCGTCGGGGTACTGTTCCCAGAGCTCGGCGAAGATGGGGATGGCCTCCACGAAACGTGAAGCGCCGAAGAGGGAGCGGGCCAGGTTGAAGCGCAGCTCGCGCACCGTGTCGGAGGCGGCCCGGGCCGCGTCGCCGTCCGGCTTCTCGAGGTAGCCCAGGTCGATGAGCTGCTGCAGCGCCTCCTCCGCACCCGTGGAATCCACGTGCAGGTCACCGGGATGGGTCCCCGCGTCCCCCTCGATCTCCTCCCAGCTCTTCACGTACTCCACGGCGGGCGGATCCTCGAAGGCGGCGAGCAGCGGCCGGCCGTCCATGTCCTCCCCCACCGGGAGCCCGAAGAGGGTGAGGATCGTGGGAGTGACATCGAGCAGGCTGGCGCCGAAGAGCAGATCGTCCTTCCGGATGCCCGGCCCGCGCATGGCGATCACCCCGAGCTGCCGGTGCTCGTCCGCCGGGCCGGCCGGCTCGTTGCCCACGTGGCGGGGGCGGAGGTGGTCGGAGTGGAACCCGTGGTCGGAGACCAGGATCACCGTGGTTTCCTCCCCCACCAGCTCGAGAACGACACCGAGCATGAGGTCATGGAACCGGTAGGCGCTGTTCACCACTTCCCGGTACAGCTCGAAGTCCTGCTCCTCGATCCAGGGCAGGCGCGGGGGGTGGTAGCGCATGAAGCCGTGGCAGAAGTGGTCGATGCCGTCGAGGTAGACGGCCATGAAATCCCACGGTTCCCGCTGCATGATCGCCGTGGCCACGGCGTGGACGCCGGCGGTCTCGGCCAGGATCTTCGCCACCGAGAAGGGGCGCTTGTCCTTCTCGAGATCGATCTCGGCGGCCCGGGGAATGAACGGCAGGATCTGCCCGGAGTCGATCTCCGACGGGTGGACGCGGAACTTCATCAGCATCCCGGCCCGGTCCGGGGGATGGACGGTGCCCGCGGCCATGGGCCAGCCGGCGGCGTCCGGTTTCACCGGCGCTTTCTGGAAGCGGTTCGAGACCATCACTCCCCGGATGGGCTCCGCGGGATGGGACGGCCACCAGCCCACCACGTTGGAGCGGAAACCGTTCTGGTTCAGGATGTTCCAGATCGCCTTCACCTTCCGGGAGAGCGAGGTGATCGGGCGCACCCCCCCGGTGTGGGGATCGACCTCGGCGAAGCCGTGCACGCCGTGCTGGTGGGCCCTCTTCCCGGTGGCGATGGAGGTCCAGAGCATGGGGGAGAGCGCCGGGTAGAGGGTCGCCAGGTTCCCCATCACCCCGTGATCGATGAAGCCCGCCAGGTTCGGCATGAGGCCGGCGTCGAGCAGTGGCGACATCACCTTCCAGTCCGCGGCATCCCATCCGAGCAGGAGGACACGGGGGCGGGGAGCGGGTTTCGGCATGGGTTCGGCCTGGGAGTATGAAGCGGGGCCGGGCTTCGTCCTGTGCCCGGCCCCGGAGTTCGTCATCGAGGGTGGATCAGTCGTCGTTCGCCGGCATCGCCTTCCGGCGGCGGCGCCAGGCCATGACCCCCGCGGCACCGAGCCCCAGGAGGAACAGCGTGGAGGTGCCCGGCTCGGGGACCGGGGCACCGGTGTCCCCCACCTGGATGGGGGCGTCCGGCGTGCTCTCGTAGGCCCACTCGGTGATCGAGACGATACCGTTGGTGACATCGAAGTTGATGTTCGCCCAGCCGTAGTGCATGGCCTGGCCGTTCAGGAAGCGGAACCCGAAGTAATTGTCCCCCGGGGAGAACCCG
>JAOZQC010000522.1 GCA_029932425.1 Planctomycetota bacterium
CGGCACCAGGACCAGGTGCTCCCCGCCCTCCTCCCGCCGTCCCGGCCTCACCCCCTTCCCGTTCACCTCCACCGCCTCCAGGCGCGCTCCCGCGGGCAGGGAGAGCGCCAGGAACTGGCGGGTCCGGTTCAGGACCCGGTAGGTCGCGCGGGCCCGCATCCAGCCGTCCCGGCCCACCGCGGCCACGACCTCCGCGGAGGTGATCAGGGCGTCGGGGAACTCCGCGAAGGTGTGGATCGCCAGGGAGAGCGGCAGGGTCCACCGCGCCGTCCGGCCCCGGTACGCCGAGAGCACGAGGCGGAGGTCGAATCCCTCGAGCCGGTAGGGGAAGTCCGCGGCGTCCGCCGGGTCGAGACCCTCGGGCCGGCCGGGCGTGACCTCGCCGGAGGACTGGTTCTCCACGAGCACGTAGGCGGCAGCGCTCCCGCCGAGCGGCTCCGGTCCCCGGATCACCGTCCGGCCCCCCGGCGCCTCGCCCTCCGCCCGGGCGAGCTTCTTCTCGTAGACCACGCGGAAGGCGTAGGCATCGAGGGCCTCCCGCTGGAGCGTGAGGGTGAGGATCCGGCCCGGCCGCCCCTCGACCTCGGCGTCCCGCCACTCCACGGCGCGGCGGAGGGGAGCGTAGATGTCCGGGTCCTCGCCCTCTCCCTCGGGGAAGAAGACCTCGAAGACGTCCTGCCCCGCGTTCTCGATCCGGAAGGCGAGCTGGGTGTCCACCACCACCCGGTCGTCGAGCACCTGGAGGCGGGTGGTGGCCGTCGGCCGCACCCTGGCCTCCGGAAACGTCCGCGCCACCGCCAGGGAGAACGGGTCCCCTCCCTGCCGGTAGCCGAACACGTCGACCTGACGGGGATCGAGCTTCTTCCAGGACTCGAAGGCCGCCACGTCCCGCCTCACGAGGCCGCGGTCCTCGAGGATCGTCAGGGACATGCCCGGCGTGTGGGCCACGAGCAGGGATCCCTCCTCCCGCTCCGCGGCGCGCGCGTGGATCGCGGGCAAGTCGATCCTCACCCGGTCCGGAGCCAGCCGCTTCCGGAACCGCACCTCCACCTCGAAGACGCCGCGCACCGGCCCCGCCGCGGAGACGGTGAGGGTGTCGCCCTCCCGCCACCAGCGGTGGAGGCCGCGCCCCGCCACCCGCTCCACCGTGAGGTCCGCGGGAAACGCCACGGGAAACTCGAACGCCCCGTCCCCCTCCACCCGGAAGCGCAGGAGCACCCGGCCCCGGAGCCGCTCCCGCCCCACCAGGTAGAGAACGGGCAGCTCCGCCCGCACCCGGGAACGCACGGGTTCCGTGGCGATGGTGAGACCCAGGGGCCGGAGCACGAACCGGAACGCCGACGAGAGCGGCGCGCCCGGCGGGACGAGCCCCCGGAACTCCCCCGCCGCCACGGGAACGCGATCGAGATTCCGGAGGCCGGAGAGCCGGGAGCGCAGGGCGGGGGAGATCCCCACCGCGAGGAGCCCGCGCTCCCGCACCACTCCCCGCGGGGCGACGGCGGGCAGGGCCACGGACCGCGCGCGCTTCCCGTCGCTCCGGATCGCCCGGATCTCCACCACGGTCCGGTCCTTCACCTCCCGGGAGAGGGTCACCCGGAGCTCCCCCTCCTCCACCGACCAGGACTTCACGTCGGGCCCGCGCACCTCGAGGAGCTCGAACGCCGGGTCGAGGCCGAACCGCGCCAGCGCCAGGCTCCCGTTCCCCACCGAAAGGGTGGTACGAAGCCGGCACTCCGTCCGTCCCTCCACCACGGCCACCACCTCCCGGGTCTCGGCCTCCACCCGGACGGTGACGCGGGGGGCCTTCGCCCGGGGCCCGAAGGAGAGGTCGATCACTCCGGCGGCGCCGAGCAGGGCGGTGAGCTCCGTCCCCTCGATGCGGGGCGGCACCGGTCCCGCAAGGCGGACGTCCAGGCCCTTCCCGGGCAGGTGGAAGACGAGCCGGCTCCGGGGGATCGCGGGGATCCCGGTGGCGAACCGGGAGCGCCCGTCCTTCTTCTCGAGGAGGAGCCTGAGGTCCAGCACCAGGCGATGGGCCCCCTTCTCCCGGATCATGACCACCGCCCGCCCGGGCCGGGCCGCGACCCGGGCCGGGCGGCCGTCCACCGCCGCCCCGGCCACCACCGCGGGGGTGAGGGGCAGGGCCACCTCCACCCAGCCCTCCCCCAGCACCACGAGGTCGAAGGCGGCGGTGAGCCTCACGGTGTCCCCCTCCACCGATCCCTCGTAGCCCGCCGCGCTCACGAGCCAGGGGACCGGCGCCTCCGCGGCCTTTTCGATCGGCCGGTCGGGGTGGGCCTCGTTCCAGAGCTCCCGGTACCGGGCGAAGGGGAGGAAGACCTTCCCCCCCTCGTCGAGGGCGCCGGGCTTTCCCAGCTTCGCGGGGTCGTAGGGGACGTAGACCACGTCCCCCGCCTTGCCGTCCCCCGCCAGGGCGGAACCCGCCAGCGCCAGGAGAACGAGCGCCGCCGCCGCGGCGGAGGGGGCCCGGACCAGGCGCCGCCCCACCCCCAGCACGAGAAAGAGGATCCCGGCCCAGAGCGCGCCCCGGGCCACCGCATCCCAGAGGGCGAGCTCCCGCGCCCCGAACCAGGCGGGACCGAAGGTGCCGAACGCCCCCACCAGGACCACGAAGGCCAGGCGCCGGCCCGGCCCCCTGCGGAGCGCCCCGGTGAGGAGGAAGCCGAGGAGCGCGGTGAGCACGCTCAGGAAGAACGCCAGGCTCTTCCGCGTCTCCGCGCGCACGTAGGAGATCGCGAGCGACCCCCGGATCCCCAGGGCCCGGGCCCGGACGGAGGTGCCTCCCGCGGGGAGCGGCACGTCCAGGGAGAGGCTCCCGGCCCGGCCCCGGCGGGCGGGGAGCGGCGGG
>JAOZQC010000523.1 GCA_029932425.1 Planctomycetota bacterium
TGAACAGTTTCTTGTCCAGGCGATAAAGCGCCTTGAGAACATACACCTTGCGCCGATACCCCACCTCCTTGACATACCGTTCGATGACGTACCGCTCGAATGGGTACAGGTTCACGGTGTGGCGGGCCATCTCGCGGGTGAGGGCCTTGCGGTACAGGTTGCGCACGTGCCGGAGCCGCTTCGGGTAGTACTCCGCCACCTCCCGGAAGAACCGCCGGTACTCCTTCTCGTCCGCCCGGACGAAATCCTCCTTCACCGTGTAGTGCTCTTCCTTGAGGATCGACAGCTCGTGGTAGATGTTCGCCACGAAGTGGTCGAAGCGGTCCGTGGTGTCCGCCTTCCGGAACAGCTCGTGGGCGGTCTTCTTCAGGGTGAGGATCTCCCGGTCCCGGAGCTCCTCCAGGCTCTTGAAGTCCAGGAGGGCCAGGAGTTCGTCCGCGGGCAGCTTGAGCTTCGTCCGGTCGGTCTCGAGACGCTCCGCCCAGGCGAGGACCCGCTCCTCGTAGCGGTCGAAGAGGTCGAGGAACGCCGCGCGGGAACGGAAGAAGCTTCGGAAGAGCTGCCACTTCAGGCTGCGTAGGGTCTCCCCGTTCACTTCGCCTGGGCTCGGGCCCTCTTGCCGGGCTTCTTCCTGCGCTTCCTGTCCGCGGCCTCGCCCCCTCCGCCGCCGTCGAACTCGACGAGCTCGAAGATCGCCCGGGGCGCGTTGTCCCCCAGTCGGTTGTGCGCATCCCGGAGGATCCGGGTGTATCCTCCCGGCCGATTCGCGTACCCGGGGGGCGATCTCGTCGAAGAGCTTCTTCGCGATCTGCTTGTCGCCCAGCTCGGAGATCGCCCGGCGGTAGCAGTGGAGATAGCGCTCGTGCTCCCCCCCCTCCCGCGCCGTCATCCCCTTGCGGGCCAGCGTGATGAGCTTCTCCGCGTAGGGCCGCGTCTCCTTCGCCTTGGCCAGCGTGGTCACGATCCGCCCGTGCGTGAACAGGGCGATCGTCAGGTTGCGGAGCAGGGCCTTCCGGTGAGCGGAGGTCCTTCCGAGTTTCCTGCCTCTCTTTCGATGCCGCACAGCCTAGCCTCCCGCCCGTCCGCCTAGAGGATCGAGTCCACGTCCATGCCCAGCTTGAGCCCCAGCTCGCCGAGCTTCTTGTTGATCTCCTTGAGGGAGGTCTTCCCGAAGTTGCGGATCTCCAGGAGCTCCTCCTCCGTCTTCCGGCAGAGGTCTCCGAGGGTGGCGATCTCCTCGATCTCCATGCAGTTCGCCGCCCGGACCGACAGGTCGAGCTCGGAGATGGGGAGCATGAGCTTCTCCCGGAGCTCGGAGAGCTCGCGCTCGGCCGCGATCTCGTCCTCCCCCTTCGCCTCCGTCTCCTGGAGCTCCCCCCCGATCTCGAAGTACTGGATGAACGGGTTCAGGTGCTTGCGGTAGATCTTCGAGGCCCCCACCAGGGCGGCCTCCGGCATGATCGTCCCGTCCGTCCAGATCTCCAGGACGAGCCGGTCGTAGTTCGTCATCTTCCCCACGCGCGTGTTCTCCGTGCGGTAGCGCACCCGCTGCACGGGAGAGAAGATGGAGTCCACGGGGATCACCCCGATCTCGTCGTCCTCGCTCGCGTTTTCCTCGGCGGTCCGGTAGCCCCGCCCCGTGCGGACGGTGACCTCCAGGTCGAACGGCCGGTCCTCGGCCAGGGTGAGGATGCGCAGATCCGGGTTCACGATCCGGGCGTAGTGCGGCCCCGTGAACTCCCCGGCCAGCACGTCGCCCTTCTCCCGGCGGGTGAGCCGGAGCGACGCGCCCACCTCCCCCTCCAGCCGGACGAGGAGGCGCTTCAGGTTCAGGATGATCTCGGTGACGTCCTCCACGACGCCTTCCATCGCGGTGAACTCGTGCTGGACTCCCGCGATCTTCACGTGGGTGACCGCCGTGCCTTCCAGGGAACCCAGGAGGATCCTCCGCAGGCCGTTCCCCACCGTGGTCCCGAAGCCACGCTCGAACGGCTCGGCGAAGAAGCACCCGTACGTGTCCGTGCGGGTTTCCTGGTCCACCGTCACGCGGTTGGGCAGCTCGAAGTTCCGCCAGCGAATGCGCATGTTCGTTTCCTCTCCGGGGGGCATCGCAGCCGGGGCATCGCCCCCCGCAAGTTCGGAGATGACCGGTGCCGGCCCTACCTCTTCAGCATCTCCACCACGAAGAGTTCATTCACGTCGAAGGGGATCTCTTCCCGCTTCGGCAACTCGACGACCCGCGCCGCCGCCGGCTCCCGGCTCACCTCGAGCCAGGTGGGCACCACGCGGGACTTCGTCAGCTCGGTGTTCTCCTTGAGAAGCTTCCGGGAGCTCTCCCGCTCCGCGAAGGTGATCTCGTCCCCGGCGGAGACCAGCATCGAGGGGATGCTCGCCTTCCGGCCGTTCAGGCGGACGTGCCCGTGCCGGATCATCTGGCGGGCGTGGGCCCGGGAGAGGGCGAAGCCCGTCCAGTAGAGGACGCTGTCCAGCCGCCGCTCCAGGATGGCGAGCAGGTTCTCGCCCGTGTTCCCCTTCTGGCGCTCCGCCATCAGGAAGTAGCGCCGGAACTGCTTCTCGAGGACCCCGTACCACCGCTTGAGCTTCTGCTTCTCGCGGATCCGGATCCCATACTCGGACCGCCGGGGCCGCCGCCAGCCGTGCATGCCGGGCGGCGTCTCCCGCCGCTTGATGGCGCACTTCCCGGTGAAGCAGCGGTTGCCCTTCAGGTAGAGCATCGTTCCTTCCCGGCGACAGAGTCTGCACTTCGCATCCGTGTAACGGGCCATGCCTTCTCCCTCAGATTCGAGGATCTCTTTCCTTCTCTAGACGCGCCGGCGCTTCTTCGGGCGGCAACCGTTGTGCGGGAA
>JAOZQC010000524.1 GCA_029932425.1 Planctomycetota bacterium
AACCTCATGGCCTGCCCCGGCGCTGCGCGTGGGCAGCGGCACCGGGGCCACCGGTGGAAGACCGGCCATGGCGGCGTGCCTCTCGCGTTGGAGAACCGGGCCACCCTCTTCGGGCTCCCTCTCCGGTCGGGGACATCACCGGGTCCGTGTCAAAGGGTCCGGATGGGGGAGCCCACGCGGATGGCGGCGGGGCCGCGGACGGGGCACTCGTGCTCGCAGATGCCGCAGCCCACGCAGAGGGCAGGGTCCACGTAGGGTCGTTTCAGCGCGCGCTTCTTGCCGTCCCGGGTGGTGACCTGTACCTCGCGGGTGTAGATCGCCTTGGGGCTCACGGGGCAGACCTCCTCGCACACCACGCAAGGGGTGTCCATGGCCCAGGGGAGGCAGCGGCCCCGGTCGTAGGCGGCGGTGCCGATGATCACCGGTCCCGTGGTTCCGTCCGGACGGGGCTCCCGGCCCTGGCGCTGCGCGGGGGTCAGGCGCTCGATGGCCCCCGTGGGGCAGACGTGGCCGCAGAGCGTGCACGTGATGTCGCAGTAGCCCGCCTTCATCTCGAGGAGCGGGGTCCAGAGCCCCTCGAGGCCCGCCTGGAGCGCCGCGGGCTGGAGGACGTTCGTGGGGCAGACGTTCAGGCAGGCGTCGCACTTGAGACAGCGGGCCAGGAACTCCGCCTCCGGCCGGGAGCCCGGGGGACGGATCACCGCGCGCTCCGCGCTCTTCGCCAGCGCGCCCCCGGAGCGCCGGAGGAAGGGGACGAGGAGGAGGCCCCCCAGGGCGGCGAGCAGCGCCCGGCGCGCGCCCAGGCCGGGCGACGCCGCCGCGCTCTCCCGGGGAGGCAGGAACCGGAAGGAGATCGACCCCTTCGGGCAGTCCTCGAGGCAGTTCATGCACACCATGCACTCGGAGAGGCGCACCGTGCCCTCCGGCTCCGCCGCCCCCTCGCATCCCACCACGCAGAGGTTGCAGCCGTCGCAGCTCACCGGGTCCCGGTGGATCCGGAAGAGCGCGAACCGCGAGAAGAGGCCGAGCAGGGCCCCCAGGGGACAGAGCGCCCGGCAGAAGAAGCGCGGCCACCGGAGGTTCAGGAGGACCAGCACGAGGAACAGCGTGCCCACGAGCCAGGCCCCCGCCGCGTACGGGGGCGCGGAGGGATGGATCCCGGAGAGCCCCAGGGCCCGGAGCCCCGCGTCGAGGGCGGGGAGGATCGCGTCGGTCATCGACCGGGCGAAGAGGGGGATCGGGTCCAGGATGCCGATCTGGAGCACCCGCCCTGCGGCGGCCAGGAGAAGGACCACCAGGATCACGTACTTGAGGAGGTAGAGGGGGCGCCAGGCGTTCGCCTCCCGCCGTCGCTTCGCCCTCCGGGAGAACCCCAGCCGGTGGGCCAGGTGGTGGAGCGTTCCGAAGGGACAGATCCAGCCGCAGAAGGCCCGCCCCAGGAAGATCGCGAGGACGAGCATTCCCACCCCGAAGAAGAGCCCCGTGGCCCCCACGTGGTAGAGCGTCCCCGTGGAGAGCCCGGTGGAGACGGCCACCAGGGGATCGGCCTCCAGGAAGATCGACACGGGGTAACCGGCGATGCGCGGGGCCGCGGCCAGGTAGAGGCAGGCGAGGAAGAGGGCGAGAAAGACCGCCTGGGAGACGATCCGGACGTTCGCGATCCTCATCCCCCCACCTCCCGGGGGTGGAGGGAGGAGAAGTCGGGGGTCCCCAGGCCGCGCTCCGCGGCGAGGGAGAGGTAGCGAAGGCTCCCGGGATCGAGGGAGAGGAGCCCGGCCCCGAAGGCGTCGAGAGCCACCCCGTCGGTGGAGACCGCCAGGAGGTCTCCCGCCCTCACGTCGTCCGGGGAGCCGCCGGTGGGACCGTTGTGGAGGAGGATCCGGGTGCCGTCCAGCACGGAGAGGGTGGGCCGCACCATCTCCGCCAGGTCCGCAATGGCCCGGTCGAGCTTCTGGTGAAGGCGGTTCCGGGCGCCGCCCAGGAGCCCGTACCAGTTCTTCAGGGTGAGGGAGGCCCTCGCGAGGTTGTGGTCCTTCACCGGGGCCACCCCGATCACCTTCGTGGCCCGCCGGAGGATCTCCATGAGCACCGGCCAGCCGTCGAGAAGGGTGCCCGGGAGGGAGACGGGGGCGAAGGAGGCGGCGCGGGGGAGGACCACCCGGCCCCCCGCCGCCTCCGCCGCCCGGCCGATCCCCGTGCGCCGGAAGCAGCCCTCGGGGGCGTGGATGGGGTTGTCGGTGACGAGCACCTCCGCCGCCCCCGCGGCCCGGCACGCCGCCACCAGCGCCCCCACCACCGCGGGATGGGTGGTGGCCCCCTGCCAGGGGGGGCGGTCGAAGGCGGCGTTGGGCTTCAGGAGGACCACGTCGCCGGGCGCGATGAACCGGTCCATCCCCCCCAGTCCGCGCAGGGCGGCCCGCACCAGGCCCGCCGGGTCCGGGCCCCGGGCGATGACCATCCCCGGGCCGGAAGGGTCCCGGTCCGCGGCCCACGAGGGAAGGGGCCGGGCGGGGGGCGGGACGCCCCGCCCGGGAAGGCGGTGGAGCCGGATCGCCGCTCCCGTCACCCCCGCCGCGGCCAGGCCCGCGATCCCCACCCGGGCCAGGAACTCCCGGCGGGAGACGCCGCGGCGCCCGCTCCCCTCGTCCTCGTGGTGCGGCGTCGTACTCACTGGTGCTCCGGAAGGCGCGAGAGGATCCCGTCGAGCAGGACCCGGCCCCGCCGGGGAGGGGCGATCGCCCCCGCCAGCCGGCTTCCCCGCACCGCCAGCACCGCGGGGCTCCCGAGGAAGGAGAAGCTCTCCCGGGCCTCCTTCTCCGCCTTCTTCGCTTCCGCCGGGGAGGAGAGCTCCGCCACGCAGGCC
>JAOZQC010000525.1:0-2556 GCA_029932425.1 Planctomycetota bacterium
CCGCGGAGCGGCGCGGCGGGGGGCGGCCGCGGCCCGGGGCCGGCGGGGGAGGATCTGCCTCCCCCGGAAAAAAGAGACATCGCGGGCGTGCCCGTCGCAGTTCGGCTGCGGGTATGCCCGCGATGTGCTATCGTCCGCCCATGAGCACCTCCGATCCCATCGGACGGGTTCCCCTCTCGGATCGGATCGCGGTCCTTCTCCTCCTGGGGCTCGGGGTCTGGGTCATCGCGGCGCCCGGCTTCCTCGGCTGGGACTACTTCCGCACCCGGGGCCTGGGTCTCCTGGTGCTCCGGATCCTGACGGGCTTCCTCTTCCTCTTCTACGCGGTGGCGGTGGTCGAGAAGAACCGCCTGCGGAGACGCCTGGGAGAGATCCACGAGGCGATGAACATGCTCCTCTACGGCCGGAACTACCGGCGGGACCGGGAGGCGATCCGGATCCTCATCCGGGGGTTGGCCAGCAGAGAGGAGGAGGTCCGCCGGAAGGCCTGGGAGAACCTCAGGAAGCTCACGGGACGGGACTTCGCCCTGGACGAGAAGGTGTGGCGCTCCTGGTGGGAGGCGAACGAGAAGCGTTTCGCCCTGAAGTCACGGCGGCCGGATGATTGAAGGACCGGGACGCCTGAGGGACGCCCCGGTCCGGAAGGGGTCCGGGTGCTTCCGCGCAGGGCCCTTGCGGGCTCCCGGTGCAGGGACCGGCATCCTGTGGAAACCTGTCGGGGGTGCAGCCGTAACGGTGAGGAGAACGCCGCACAGCGCCTTGAAGCATGCTCCTCCAGCCACACGCAAGATTGGAGAAGCGCCTCACCTCCCCGCCCGGGCCGCATCCACACCCGGATCCGTCGTCGGTCGACTCCTTCAGTCCGTCCATCGACCCGATTCCACGGGAGAATGTGCCACAGCCCGGAGAGGGGTTCAAGCGGAATCTCCCTTTCCGGAGGAGCGCCCATGACCCGGGAGATCGTCTTTCCCGGCACCGCCGGGGTGCGGGAGGTGCAGACCCACACCTCGCGTGTCTTCCTCCTCGCGGAGGAGGTCTACAAGGTGAAGAAACCCGTGGTCTTCTCCTTCCTCGACTACTCCACGCCCGAGAAGCGCCGGGAGTGTTGCGAGCGGGAGGTGGCGCTCAACCGCCGGTTCTCCCCGGACGTCTACCTCGGCGTGGTCCCCCTCACCCGGAGGCCCGACGGCCGCCTGGAACCCGGCGGGAAGGGCCCGCCCGTGGAGTGGGCGGTCCGCATGAAGAGGCTCCCCGCGGGAACCATGCTCGCACGCCGGCTCGCCGCGGGCGACGTGCGGATCGGGGAGATGGAGGCGCTGGCCGAGGACCTGGCCCGCTTCTATGCCTCCGCCGCCCGGGGGCCGGAGATCGACAGGTACGGCCTCCCGGAGCAGGTGCGCACCAACACCGAGGAGAACTTCGAGACCACCCGCGACTTCGGTGAGGATCTGTTCCCGGACCTCCTCCGGCGCTTCCTCCGGGCCGTGAACCGGCGCTTCCTCGCGCTCCGGGAGGACCTGTTCCGGGCGCGGATCCGGGCGGGCCGCGTGCTGGACGGCCACGGGGACCTGAAGCCGGAGAACATCTTCCTCACCCCGGGCGGTCCGGTGATCACGGACTGCATCGAGTTCAACGACCGCTTCCGCTACGGGGACGTGCTCGCGGACATCGCCTACCTCACCATGGCGCTCCTGGAGGCGGGGCGCGGGGATCTCCGGGCCGCGTTTCTCGCGCGCTTCCGGGAGGTGGGGGAGCGGGACCTGCCCGGGGACCTGCTCGCCTACTACGAGATCTACCGGGCGGTGGTGAAGGGGAAGATCGAGGGCTACCGGGCGCGGCAGGAGGAGGTGCCTCCCGCCGAGCGGGAGGAGGCGCGGGGGATCGCCCTCCGCCACTTCCGCCTGGCCCGCGACATCGCCCTGGGCTTCCGCCCGGTGAGGATCCGGGGGCGCCCCGGGGGACGCCTCGCGGCGCACCTGGAGAACGCCTTCGGAGACCTCGCGGAGAGGCCGGGCGAGGCGGTCGTCCTCGACGTGATGGGTTCTCCGGGCGGGGCGGGGGAGGAGGAAACGGCCGAGGACCTGGCCCGGGAGCTGGCGGACCGGGTGTGCCGCGCGGAGTAGCGGGCGGGGGGGGGCCGCACCCTCCGCCGCCGGGTCCCCCGGCTACCGGTCCGTCCGCTCCACCACGAGCCACCTCTCCGTCTCGTCGTGCGTGGTGTCCACCACCAGGTGCACGAGGGGGAGGTCCGGATGGAGGCGCTTCAGGTCCTCCAGGTCCACGGGCTCGAACTTCTTCACGTTGTTGTCGTAGGCCCGTTCCGTGAGGGCGTTCGATTCGTACCGCTCCCGGGAGCGCCGGGCGATCCTCCGGAGCGAGACCTCCCGGGGGCAGCGGGTTTGCTGGATGACGAGGGTCCGGCCGTGGGGGGGCGCCCCCCCGGCGGAGGCCCGGCAACGACTCACGGTGCTGGTCGAGACCACCGACGGGTTCCGCATCGCCGAGGCCGACCTCCGCCTGCGCGGCCCCGGCGAACTGCTGGGCCAGACCCAAAGG
>JAOZQC010000525.1:2566-2857 GCA_029932425.1 Planctomycetota bacterium
CGAAGGTGGCGTCCAGGATGAGGCCTTCCCCGGCCGCCGCCAGCTCGTGGGCCCGCCGGAACATCTCGTCGTAGACGCGGGTGCGCTTCGCGAAGTTCGAGGCGACCTTCTCGTCGAAGATGTCCTCGTCCTTCAGCACCTCCAGCCGGATGAGGTCGGAACGCAGGATCGGGAAGTCGTGGATCTCCGCGATCACCTCGGTGGTCTCCGTCTTGTAGGAGGCCGGGAGGCCGCAGGCGATGAGCACCGTCCGCGGTCCGAGGTGGGCGGTCATGTAGGGAACGAAGGGCC
>JAOZQC010000526.1 GCA_029932425.1 Planctomycetota bacterium
ATCACCCTCTACGAGCTGGACCTCGCGCCCGGGGTCAAGGTGACCCGGATCCACAATCTCGCGGAGGACCTGGCGGTGGCGCTGAAAGCCCCGTCGGTCCGGGTCGTCGCCCCGCTCCCCGGGAAGTCCACGATCGGAGTGGAGGTGCCGAACCCGGTGCGCGACGACGTGCGCCTCCTGCCCCTCCTCGAGTGCGAGGCCTTCGTCCGGAACCCCGGCTTCCTCCCCATCTGCCTCGGGAAGGACGTGTCGGGGAACCCGATCATCGAGGACCTGAGCACCATGCCGCACCTGCTCGTGGCGGGGGCCACCGGGACCGGCAAGTCCGTCTGCATCAACGCCATCCTCCTCTCCCTCCTCATGACGCGCACGCCGGAGGACGTGCGGCTCATCCTCATCGACCCCAAGCAGGTGGAGCTGGCCTTCTTCGCGAAGGTGCCCCACCTCATGAGCCCCGTGGTCACGGAGGCCAAGCGGGCGCTGGCGGTGCTGGAGTGGCTCGTGGGCCAGATGGAGGAGCGCTACAGCCTCTTCCACGCCATGGAGGTCCGGAACATCCACGCCTACAACGACCTCGGCCGGCGGAAGATCCGGAAGAGGAAGGAGGAGCTGGGCATCGCGGAGGAGGACGAGGAGGGGGGATCGGCGTTTCCCGACCGCATCCCGTACATCGTGATCGTGGTCGACGAGCTGGCCGATCTCATGATGGTGGCGGGGAAGGACATCGAGAGCCTGATCACGCGTCTGGCCCAGAAGAGCCGCGCGGTGGGAATCCACATCGTGCTCGCCACCCAGCGCCCGTCCACGGACGTGATCACGGGGCTCATCAAGGCGAACATGCCCACCCGGATCTCGTTCCAGGTGGCGTCGAAGATCGACAGCCGGGTGGTGCTCGACCAGAACGGCGCGGAGAAGCTGCTCGGACGCGGCGACCTGCTCTACCTGCCTCCCCGCACCTCTCACCTCGTCCGCGCCCAGGGCACCTTCGTGTCGGACGGGGAGGTGAAGCGGGTGGTGGGGTTCCTGGCGGGGCGCGTGCCGCAGGAGTTCGACGACGGGCTCACCCGGGCCACCACCGGGGAGATGCTCCGGGAGGACGAGAAGGACCCTCTCTACGAGGAGGCGGTGGAGATCATCCTCTCCGAGCAGAGGGGGTCGGCCTCGCTCCTCCAGCGGGCCCTGGGGGTGGGCTACACCCGGGGGTCGCGTCTCATGGACATGATGCACAAGGAAGGGCTGGTGGGGCCCTACAAGGGCTCGAAGGCGAGGGAGGTGCTCGTGACGCTCGAGGAGTACCAGGCCCTCCGCCGGGATCGTCAGGGAGGCTGATGGAGTCCGCCGGCGGGGCCGGCGAGGAGGACGCACATGGAGAAGCGCCTGTCACGGATCATCCTCATCACGGCCGGGGTCGTCATCGGCCTCTCCGTCTTCGTGATCCTCGCGATGCTGTTCTACAGCCCCGCCGACTACCTGCAGCGCTACGACCAGCTCGCCCGGGAGCAGGGACTGCGGTTCTCCGTGGCGTCCGCGTTCTTCCGCAGCGTCGGCGTCTCCGCCTACGTGGGCTGGCTCATCATCCTCGCCTGGGCGGTGGTGGTCTTCTTCCGGGAGTCGCTGGGAAAGGTGGCGGTGCGGGCCGGCAGCCTGGCCGTGGTGATCGTCTCCGGCGCCGCCCTGGCCGATCTCCTGGGGTCGGGTCACCTCGGAGGGGACGTGGGCCGGGCCCTGGGCTCCGTCATCCAGGCCAGCCTCGGGACCGGCGTGGGCGTGGTGCTCATGGGTTCCATCTTCGGCGTCTCCCTGGTCCTCGCCACCGACCGCGGCTTCATCCCCATCTACCGCGCCGCCCGGGACGCCCTCGCCGTCGCGGAGATCTCTCCGCCCGAGCCCTCCGAGGCGCGGGAGCCCGGGGAGTACGAGGACGTGGACCTGGCGTCCCGCATCGACGAGACCGCCCGCGCCGTGGAGGAGGGCGATGCGGAGACGGAGGTCCGGGAAGAGTCCTCCGGGGAGAGGGAGGACGCCGGGACCGCCCCGGAGGCGGAGGCCGCACCGGAGGCCGAGCCTCCCGCCGGGGAGGCCGGGGGTGAGCCGCGGCGCCCCGGGATCCACATCCCCCTGGGCTCCCAGCTCCGGACCCCCATCGCCGAGGAGGAGCTGGACGAGGACCTCCTGACGGACGAGGAAGAGACGGGCGGGGAGGCGGACCGGGAGGCCTCCCCCGGGGCGGAGACGCGCCCGGAGGCCGCCGCAAGGGAGGAGACGGAGTCCCCGGACGACGGGGCGCCCGGTACGCCGATCCCGACCGTTCCCGCGCCGGCGGAGGAGCCCCCGCTGGTCCAGGCCTTCCCCCCCTCCCCCGAAGCGGAGGCCCCGCCCTCCCCGGGGGACGACGCGCTGGCCGCGGTCTTCGACGCCCTCATCGGCCCCGCCCCCGAGCCTCCCGCCCCGCCGCCCGCGCCGGCGCGGGAGTTCACCCTCATCGACGACGAGATCATCCTGGACGGAGAGGAGGAGATCCCGGACCGGGCGCCCGCGCCGGAGGAGGACGAGCCCCCCGCGTCCCGCGCCGGGGAGGAGGAGCCCTCCGCCCGGGAAGCCGCGGCGGAGCCCGCCGCGGATGCCGTCCCCGCCGTCATCCTGATCGACGAGGAGATCTCCCTCTTCGACGAGCCCGCGGAGGCGCCGGCCGTCGAGGCCGCCCCCGGGGAGGAGGCGGAGGAGAACCCCGCGGAGGAGGAGGCCCCCGGTTCCGGGGAGGAGACGGCGGGGGCAGGAGAGGAGGAAGAAGAGGACCGCCTGCTCCCGTTCATGGAGCCGGAGCCGGAGCCGGAGCCGGAGGCGGAGGAGCCGG
>JAOZQC010000527.1 GCA_029932425.1 Planctomycetota bacterium
GAAGGGGGAGGAGCTGGACGAGACCGACCGGAAAAGGCTGGTCGAGCGCCTCCGCGCGCTCGGATACAGGGCCTGAGCCGCCGGGATGCCGCCCCCCGCCCACCCTCCGGAGAGACCCGGGCCCGGCCCTTCGAACGCCCGGGGCGAGGCGCCCCCATGAGCCTCCCCTTCGTGAGCGTCATCATCCCCACCTACAACCGGCGGGAGATCCTCCGGGAAGCCCTCGACTCGGTCCGCGCCCAAACCCGTCCTCCCCTCGAGATCCTGGTGGTGGACGACGGCTCCACGGACGGGACCGGGATCACCACGGTGGGCGAAGACGTCCGTTACCTGCGCCAGGAGCACCGCGGCCCCGCCGCCGCCCGGAACCTCGGCCTCCGGGAGGCCCACGCCGACCTGGTGGCCTTTCTCGACTCCGACGACCGCTGGGTCCCGGAGAAGCTCGAGGCCCAGCTTCCCCTCTTCCACGAGGACCCCGCCCTCCTGCTCTCCTACGCCCGGGAGGAAGGCCGGGACGAGCGGGGCCGGCCGGTCCACGTGCGTCCCCGGCGTCTCTTCTCCGGGCAGGTGACGGACCGCCTGCTCCGCGGGAACTTCGTGCCCACCTCCACGGTGGTGGCCCGCCGGGAGGCCCTCCTCGCGGCGGGCGCCTTCGACGAGGAGATGACGCACTCGGAGGACTGGGACCTCTGGCTCCGGATCGCCGAGAAGGGGCCCTTCCGGGCCGTGGACCGGATCCTCTCCCACTACCGCCTCCACGACGGCCAGCTCATCCGGGACCGCCTCGCTCTCTCCCGCGGGCGCCTGCGCGTCCTGGAGAAGGCCCTGGAGAGGCACCGCCACCTTCCCCGGCGCGCCCGGCTCATCCGCCGCCGCACCGCCCACCGCCTGCTTCACCTGGGGCGGAGGTTGCTCCGGGCGGGAGACCGGCGCGGGGGCCTGGAATGCCTGGACCGGGCGCGCGCCCTCTCCCCCCTGGCGGGGATCCGCGGTTTCTGGATCCGCGTGCGCGACGGAAGGAGGTCGGCGCCGTGAGCGTCCGCGTGGGGGTGATCACCTACCTCAAGGCCCGGGGTCTGGGCTACGACGCCCGGTCCATCCGGTCCGCCCTCGCGGGCGTCCCGGACCTCGATCTCTCCTTCTTCCCCGCGGCCGACCTGTACCGCGTGGACCGCACGCTGCGCAAGCGGAAGCTCCGGCCCGCCCCCGTGAGCGGGGAGTGGGCCTGGCCGGAGGCCGAGCGCCGCGCCGACCTCGCCACCTGGGTCGGAGGCCGCGACGTGATCCTCACCCTGGAGGTCTTCCTCCGCGAGGTGGCGGCCCTCGCCTTCGCGGAGGGGATCCCCCTGATCCACGTCCCCAACCTCGAGTGGATCTCGGACCGCGAGGGCTGGGCCACGGAGCTCGGGGCTGCGGACCTCGTCCTCGCCAAGACCGAGCACACCGTCCGGGCCCTCGAGGGGGCCGGCCTCGGCAACGTCCGGTACGTCCCCTTCTCCGTGCCCCTCGAGCCCGAGCCGCCCCGGCCCACCCGGCGCCCCGTCATCTTCTTCCACTCGGCGGGGCTCGGGGGCTCCCACGACCCCAAGAACCCGGGCGCGGTGCTCGCCGCCTTCGCGGAGCGCCTGGGCGGGCGCGAGGACGCCCGCCTGGTCCTGAAGAGCCAGGTGCCCCTGGCCCGGCGGAAGGTCCCCGTGGACCTGGCCCCCTACCGGGGCCTCGAGAACCTCACGGTGATCGAGCGGGACCTCCCCTACGACGAGGTCCTGCTGCTCACCCGGGCCGCGGACGTGGCCGTCTATCCCTCGCGGGCCGAGGGGCTGGGCCTGCCGCTCCTCGAGGCCCTGGCCCTGGGCGCCGCGGTGATCACCACGGACGCCCCCCCCATGAACGAGATCGTCCGGGACGGGGAGAACGGCCTGCTCGTTCCCGGCCGGGAACGCGGCCGCCACCGGCACGTGCCCCTCATCGAGGTGGACCGGGAGGCCCTCGGGGACGCCCTGGAACGGCTCACGGATCCCTCCCTCGTGGACCGGCTCAAGGCGGGCGCGGCCCGGGGCCTCGCGGAACGGAACCGGCGGTTCCGGGAAGGGCTCCGGGAGGCCATCGCCGCCGTGACGGAGAAGAGATGACCAGGACCTCGCGACCGAACATCCTCCTGCTGGTGGTGGACTGCCTGAGGGCGGACCGCGCCTACGGGCGGGCGGGCGGAGCCCGGGTGCCGAACCTCCTCGATCTCGCGGGCCGGGGGGCGGCGTTCGACCAGGCCGTCTCCTCCGCCACGAACACCACCCCCTCCTTCACCTCCCTGCTCACCTCGCTCTACGGCTTCCGCCACGGCGTGCGTTCCCTCCGGGGGTACCGGCTGCGCGACGAGGTGACCACCCTCCCCGAGGTCCTCTCCGCGGCGGGATACGAGACGGTGGCGGAGGTCTCGGGCCCGCTCCGGAGGGAGCACGGACTCGACCGGGGCTTCGCCCGGTACCGGTACCGCGTGAAGGGGAAGAGCCTCTTCTCCTCGTTTCTCGGCGGGCTCCGGCGCCGGATCCGGCGGGAGCTCCGCGAGCCCTGGTTCCTGCTCCTGCACCTCTGGGCGCTCCACCGCCCGAGGAAGATCCGGCCCGGGGCGAACCGCCCGGAGTACGGAGAGACGATCTACGACCGGTCCCTCTCGAGCCTGGACGAGCGGATCGGGCTCCTCCTCCGGGCGGTGCCCCGCGAGCGCACCCTCCTGGCCGTCACGGGCGACCACGGGGAGCGGATGAACGAGGGTGATCGGGACCCGGAGAACCACCGCATCGCGGCCCGGATCCCCCTCCTCGAGAACTGGCTGGAGAACCGGCACCACGCGA
>JAOZQC010000528.1 GCA_029932425.1 Planctomycetota bacterium
GGTTCTCGCGGGGATCCTCGAAGAAGTAGGCGCCCTCCAGGTGCTCGGTGACGTGGGCGGTGCGCATGCCCACCGCCGCCGCCCCGGCGATGTCCGCCCGGGGGTTGTCGCCCACGAAGAGCACCTCACCGGTATCGAGGCCCAGCCGCCGGGCGGCGGTCCGGAAGAGCTCCGGGTGGGGCTTCACCAGCCCCAGGTCCGCGGAGACCACCACGGCGTCCAGGAGGGACGCCAGGCCGAGACGATCCAGGGAGCGCGTGATCGCCGCGGAAAGAGAGTAGTTGGAGAGCAGCCCGACCCGGTAGCCCCGCGCCCGCAGCTCCCCCAGCACCTCCTCCGCGCCGTTCGCCTTCTCCACCGCGCCGACGAAGGCAGTGAGCATGACGTCGATCCCCCGGTCCACGTGCCGCGCCTCGTGGGCCCGGGCGCCGAGCCGGGTGAACGTCAGGCGGATCACGTCCCGGGGATCGGATTCCCGGTGGGACTCCATCCGCCGGCGGTACAGGAGGGTGAGGGTCTCCGCCAGGGCCTCCCGGGCCCGCGCCGGATCGATGTCCCCGATCTCGGTGACGATGAAGGTCGTCAGGGCGGCGCCGATGGCGTCCATCTCCCGCCGGCCGAAGGGGACCAGGGTGTTGCCGTAGTCGAAGATCACCCCGCGGGGGCGGGGCACCAGGGTGTCGATGAGTCCACCGGAGAGGGGCATGGTCCGAATCTATCCGAGGGCAGCGCCGGGGGCGACATATGGAGCCTGCGGACCCGCTCCCTACTGCTTTTTCATCGCCTTCTGGATCCGCTTCATGATCCGCTCGATCGCCTTGAGCTCCCACTGGGCGGGACCCAGCTTCGCCGCCTTCTCGAGCTGGGCGAGCGCCGTCTCGTACTCCTGCTCCCCCTCGTAGGCCAGCGCCCGGTTGATGTTCAGGGTGACCACGGTGGGGGCGAACTTGAGCGCCCGGTCGTAGGCCCGGCCGGCCAGGCGATACTCCTTGGTGCCGAGGTACACGAGCCCCAGCAGGTTGAAGGAGCGCCAGTCCCCCGGCAGCTTCCGGACCGCCTCCTCCGCCTTCGCCAGCGCCTGGTCGTACCGCTTCAGGTAGTAGAGGCAAAGCCCCTCCCCGATGAGGACCGCCTCGTTCTCCGGGTCGAGCCGGAAGGCCACCGCGAAATCCCGGAGGGCGGCTTCGAAGTCGCGAGCCTTCCAGCTGATCTCGCCGAGCTTGAGGTAGGTCTCCGCCCGGTTGTAGTAGGCATCGGACTTCAGCGGCCCGTTGGCCACCGCCAGGTTGAACCGGTCGAGGGCGGTTTCGTACTCCCCGGCGTCGTAGGCGGCGCGCCCCCTCTGGTTGAAGTCGTCGGCCTCGATGTTCGACTGGTAGAGCTTCTCGAGGCTCCGCACCTGCCGCTTGGCGTCCGCCACCCGCCGGCCGGAGGGCTCCGCGGCCAGGTACTCCTTCATGGTGAGGTAGCCGTTCAGGAAGTCCTCCTTGCCCAGGTAGGCCCGGGCCCGGAAGTAGAGGATCCCCTCCTCGTCCGGGGCCAGATCGTGGATCTCGCCATAGAGGCGGATGGCCTCGTCCCATTTCCGGTCGCGGAAGGCGTCCTTCGCCTGGCGGATCTTCCGGCGGACGATCTCCTTGATGACCACGTCCTCGAGGTTCTCCAGCCGGGCCCGGGCCAGGGGGCGCCGGGGATCGCTCTCGGGGGCGGCCTGCATGAACTCCCGGTAGGCCCGGAGCGCCTCCTCCGGCCGGTCGAGGTTGAAGAGGGCTTCGGCCAGGTAGTACTGCACCTCCGGGGCGGTGGACTCCAGCTCGACGGCCCGGGTGAGCTCGGTGAGGGCCTCCTTGTAGCGCTTGCCGTCGAGCAGGACCTGCCCGAGCTGCATCCGGAGGTCCGGCTCCCAGGGCGCCAGGGCCACCGCCTCCCCCAGGAGGTCGGGGATCTCCCGGCTGCGCCCCCCGGCACGGTAGGCGTCCGCCTTCCCGGCCAGGGCGTGGGCGCGATCGGACAGGTAGGTGCGGATCAGCTCCAGGCGGGCGGTGAGCGGATCCGGATCGGCGCCGAGGATCCGGGCGGCCTCGATCTCCCGGGCCGCCTGCTCCATCTTGCCCTGCACGATGAGGTAGAGCGCGACGGCGGTGTGATCCCCGGCTTTCTCCTCGTCGAGGGACAGGAAGGCGAGCCGCACCAGGTCGGCCCCGGAGAGGTCACGGAAACGGATGAGCTCCTCACCGGTTCCCCGGGCCAGGCGGATCCCGTTGCGGTTGGCCCCGAGGACCTTTCCCCGGGCCTCCCGGCGCCCCCGGACGGTCAGCTTGAACCGCTCCGTCTCCCCCTTCCGGGTGTTCGCGCCTTCGACCAGGGCGTCGGTGACGCGCAGCGCTTCCCTCAGGTCCTTCCAGGCCGACTCCAGGTCATCGCGGAAGTAGATGAGCTTGGGGCGGTCCATGGCCTTGATGAGGTCTTCCTCCGCCCCGGAGTAGTCCCCCGACGCCGCCCGCTGCCAGGCCGCACCGACCACCGACCGGAAGATCTCCCGCCCCTGCTCCCGGGCCCGGCTCTCGGCCTCCTCCGACCGCCGGATCTCCTCCACCTTCAGGCGCACTTCCTCCTCGATCTCCGGCAGCCCGATCCCGGCCAGGGGCTCCAGGGTGCGGATCGCCTCCGCGAACCGGCCGAGCTTCATCCTGGTGTCCGCCTCGGACAGCAGCTTGTCCGCCCGGTCGCGGGCCGCGGTCCGGATACGGCTCTGCTCCGGGGACAGCCGGCGGGGATACTCGGTGTCGGCAAACTCCTCGGGGTAGGTGTCGAGGGCGGCCAGGGCCTCTCCGTGGCGGCCGGCGCGGACC
>JAOZQC010000529.1 GCA_029932425.1 Planctomycetota bacterium
AATCACCACGGGCCACCCGATGGGCGGCCCGTGCGGTTTTGTGGCGAGGCCGAAGATGGTGACGTCATGCCGGCGGCCCCACGGTGTCGTCCAGTGGACGACCCCATACCCGCACCCGGCAAGCTGCCCACAGCGAGCCCGGCGAAGCCGAGCGAGCGACGGGAGTCCCTTCGGTCCGCCCGAAACCGCACCCGCCGGCGGGCGGCCGCCACCCCCCGGGAACCACCGGAATCACCACGGGCCACCCGATGGGCGGCCCGTGCGGTTTTGTGGCGAGGCCGAAGGGACTCGAACCCTCAACCCCCGGATCGACAGTCCGGTACTCTAACCAGTTGAGCTACGGCCCCGCGTTGGTTTCCTGTTTCTCCGGCTCCGGGTTCTCGCGCCGCTTCTCCCGGCGCCTCCGGACCGTGGTGGGCGATGCAGGACTCGAACCTGCGACCTCCTGCTTGTAAGGCAGGCGCTCTGGCCGCCTGAGCTAATCGCCCGGCACGCCGACCCCTCCGTCCGGAGCAGACCCGACGTTCCGGCCCGAAGGGCGGGAATCCTAGCCACGGATCGGGGGCGCCACAAAGAAAATGCCCCAGGGGAGGGCGGAAGTTCGGCACTGCCCTTGCGCGACCTCCCGCGGAGCGAGCAGTCCCTTTTCCCTGTCTCCCTTTCCCCGCGGGGGCTATCTTTCGGGCTCTTGCGGGAGGCGGTCGCAAGCGGGGAACGGGAAGGAGTTTGAGACCATGCGCATCGCGGTCATCGGCACCGGATACGTGGGCCTGGTGGCGGGCGCCGGGTTCGCGGAGACCGGCAACTCGGTCATCTGCGTCGACAACGACGCGGGAAAAATCGACATGCTGAACGGGGGGGAGATCCCGATCTACGAACCGGGTCTCAAGGACCTCGTGGCGCGAAACGTGGCCGACGGGCGGCTCCGCTTCAGCACGGACCTTCCCGCGGCCGTGCGCGAATCCCTCATCTGCTTCATCGCGGTGGGCACTCCCCCGGGGGAGGACGGCTCCAGCGACCTCTCCTACGTCATGGCGGTGGCCCGGGAGATCGCGGAGGCGATGGACGGGTACCGCATCATCGTGGACAAGTCCACGGTGCCCGTGGGCACGGCGGAGAAGGTCCGGGAGCTCATCGCCTCCCTCACGAGCGAGCCCTTCGACGTGGTCTCCAACCCCGAGTTCCTGAAGGAAGGGGCGGCGATCGACGACTTCCTGAAGCCGGACCGCGTGATCGTGGGCACGGACGATCCCCGGGTGGCGGAGATCATGAAGGAGCTCTACGCCCCCTTCGTCCGGACCGGCAACCCCATCCTCGTCATGGACCTGGCCAGCGCCGAGCTCACGAAGTACGCGGCCAACGCGATGCTGGCCACGCGCATCTCGTTCATGAACGAGATCGCCCTCCTCTGCGACCGCGTGGGCGCGAAGGCGGACCACGTGAGGAAGGGGATCGGACTCGACGCGCGGATCGGCCCCTCCTTCCTCTTTCCCGGCGTCGGCTACGGCGGTTCCTGCTTCCCGAAGGACGTGAAGGCCCTGCTCAAGACCGCGGAGGAGCACGGTCTTTCCCTCCGCATCCTCCGCGCCGTGGAAGAGGTGAACGAGGCCCAGAAGAGGGTGCTCGTGGAGAAGGTGCTCGCGCACTACGATGGCGACATCTCGGGAAAGACCTTCGCGGTGTGGGGCCTGTCCTTCAAGCCCCGCACGGACGACATGCGGGAGGCCCCCTCCATCACCATCATCGAGAGGCTCCTCGAGCGCGGGGCGAGCATCCGGGCCAGCGACCCCGCGGCGCTCGAGGTGGCGCGGGGCATCTTCGGCGACCGGATCTCCTACCACCGGAAGAACTACGAGGCCCTGGAAGGTGCGGACGCCCTTCTCCTGGTGACGGAGTGGAACGAGTTCCGGTACCCGGACCTGGAGCGGATGAAGTCCCTCCTCCGGACGCCCGTGATCTTCGACGGCCGCAACATCCTGAACCGCAAGCGGCTCCTGGAGATGGGCTTCACCTACTACGGCATCGGGGTCTGACCGCGTTCTCGTCCGGACGCACGGTCTCCGCCGGATCCCGCCGCCCCCGGCCGTGCGGCTCCTCGGCATCGACCTCATCGGGTCGCGAAGGCAGCCCGCGACGTACGACCGTCCGCGGATCGAGCCGGGATGCCCGAACAGGGTCGACTCCTCGTGGCGCCCGGCCCTTTCCGCCGATCTCTCGCCGAAAACAGCTCGTGGTGGACCAGGGTTTCCGCCCTCCGATGGAACTCTGTTCCCAGCACCGGCCTGGATCCCTCGCCCGCCCGCCTGACGAGAAGCGAGGACTAGGGCCTCCGCCCCCGCCCCCGGATCGCCTCCATCACCCGCCGCGTGAAGTCCGGACGCAGGGGCATCTCGGCCAGGGCCCGCCGCAGGACCCGCGCCTCCTTGCGGAGAAGGGCCGCCTCCTCCCGGCAGCAGGGGCATCGCTCGAGATGTCGGCCGAAAGGCCCCCTCCGGGGGAGCACGTACCCCCCGCCCGACTCCATGATCAGGATCCGCCGTACCGTCCTACATCTCATCGAGGATCCTCTCCGGGTCGAGGCCGGCGCGCCGCAGGACCTTCCGCGCCAGGAGCCGGGCCCGGTAGAGCAGGGCCTTCACGGCGGACGGCGACCGGTCCAGCACCTCGCCGATCTCGGCGAGCGACATCCCCTCCACGTACCGCATGGCGAGAAGGGAGCCGTAGTCGTTCGGGAGGGCGCCCACCGCCCGCTGGACGCGTTCCAGGACCTTCAGAGGCGGGCGGCGCGAGGGCTTCCCCGTGTGCAGCCGGCACTCGCCCCGGGGAAAGGTGGCCCGGATCTGCGGCC
>JAOZQC010000530.1 GCA_029932425.1 Planctomycetota bacterium
CCGCGATTTCGGCGAGGTGGCCTCCTCGCTCTTCGTGTCCACGCTGAACTCCTACATGAAGAAGTACTTCCCCGACGGGGTCCGGATCCGGGCGCGGGACGACCCCGGAGGGGCCGCCCGGCGGCTCATGCTGCTCTTCGACACGTGGTTCCGGGACATCAACGAGGCGGTGTACGCCTGGGGGGACCTGGACCGCAAGTACCGGGAGATGGGGACCACGGTGGCCTTCCTCTACCACCAGCGGGACTTCGTCGTCGTGGGGCACGTGGGGGACAGCCGGGTCTACCGCCTGCGGAACGGGAAGCTCGAGCTCCTCACCGAGGACCACTCCTTCGTGAACACCCAGCTCAAGGCGAAGCTCATCACCCCCGAGGAGGCCCTCCACTCCAACCACCGGAACATCATCACCCGGGCGGTGGGGACCCGGATCACGGTGAAGCCCACCTTCGCGGTGCACGGCGCCCGGCCCGGCGACATCTTCCTCCTCTGCTCGGACGGGCTCTCCGACCTGGTGGTCGACCGGCGCATCGAGGAGATCCTGCGGGAGGCGGGGGACGACCTCGAGGCCGCGGTGGACGCCCTCGTGGACGAGGCGAACGCCCGGGGGGGGAAGGACAACATCACCGTGGTCCTGGGGCGGATCCTCGCGGACGAAGAGGGATCGTGATCGAGGCCCGCTCCCTCCGCAAGGTGTTCCGGGGCGGCGCCCGCGGCGAGGTGGTGGCCGCGGACGGCGTCTCCTTCACCGCGGCCGCGGGCCGGGTGCTGGGCCTCCTCGGTCCCAACGGCGCGGGGAAGACCACCACCCTGCGCATGCTCGCCACCATCCTCACCCCCACCTCGGGCACCGCCCTCGTGGACGGCATCGACGTGGTCCGGGATCCCCTGTCCGTCCGGAGGCGGATCGGCTACCTCTCCGGGAGCACCGGGGTCTACGAGCGCATGACCGCCCGGGAGATGGTGGCCTACTTCGGGCGGCTGCACCAGATGTCCGAGGAGAGGATCGAGCGCCGCACCCGGGAGATCTTCGCCCTCCTCCGGATGGAGGATTTCGCGGACCGGATGGCGGGCACCTTCTCCTCGGGGCAGAAGCAGAAGCTCTCCATCGCCCGGACCATCATCCACGATCCCCCGGTGCTCGTCTTCGACGAGCCCACCGCGAACCTGGACGTCCTCGTGGCCCGGACGGTGGTGGAGTTCATCCGTCACGCGAAGGACCGGGGCAAGTGCGTGGTCCTCTCCACCCACGTGCTCTCCGAGGTGGAAGCCCTGGCGGACGACGTGGCGATCATCCATCGGGGCCGGATCCTGGCGAGCGGGCCCCTCCCGGAGGTCACGGGGGGACGCCGCCTGGAGGAGGTCTTCTTCGACCTGGTGGGGAAGGACAGCGGGCTCTCGGGGGAGGGGGCCGCGGGGGGAGGGGAGGCCGTCCCGTGACCCTCCGGAACGTCCGCCTGGTCTTCGGCAAGGAGATGCGGGACACCCTCCGCGACCGCCGGACCCTCTTCATCTCCGTGGTCCTGCCCATCCTCCTCTACCCGCTGCTCATGCTGGGCCTGAGCCAGGTGGTGATGACCGCCCAGAGCCGCATCGAGGGGCGGAAGCAGAAGGTGGCGGTCACGGGGAGCGGGATCACGGGGATCGTGGCGCGGCTCGAGGGGGAGGGCGGCGAGCGGGAGCCGGGGCTCTCGGTGGTGCCCTGCCCGGACCCGGAGGAGGCGATCCGGAAGGGGACGCTGCATCTCTGGGTGGAGGTGGTGGAGGGCTTTCCGGAGGCCATCGCCGCGGGGCGGCAGGGAACGGTCCGACTCCACTACGACAGCACCCGGGACGATTCCCGGGCCGCGGAGCGGAAGGCGGTGAAGGTGCTCCGGGCCTACGGGGAGGAGGTGCTCCGCGACCGGGGTCTCTCGGAGGCGGACATCGAACCCGTGAAGATCCAGGCCGCGGATGCGGCCACCCGGGGGCAGCGGGGGGCGAAGCAGTTCGGCCCTCCCCTGGCGCTCCTCCTCGTGATCATGGCCCTCTCCGGCGCCTTCTACCCGGCCATCGACATCATGGCGGGCGAGAAGGAGCGGGGCACGATGGAGACGCTCCTCGTGTGCCCCGCCACCCGCACCGAGATCGTGGTGGGCAAGTACCTCACCGTCCTCACCATGACGCTGGTGGCGGCGCTGCTCAACTTCGCGTCCATGGCCGTCACCTTCGCGCACTTCGCCAGCTTCGTGCCCGCGAGGGGGGGCGCCACCATGGCCCTGGAGATCTCCCCCTCCGTGGCGGGAATCATCCTCCTCGCCCTCCTCCCCCTGGCGGGCCTCTTCAGCGCGGTGGCCCTGGCCCTCTCCACCTTCGCCCGCACCTACAAGGAGGGACAGCACTACCTCACGCCGCTCTTCATCGCGGTCCTGCCCCTGGCCCTGGTGGCCGTCGTGCCCGGGACGAAGCTCGCGAGCTTCGCGCTGGTGCCGGTGGCCGGCGTGGTGCTCCTCGTCCGGGACCTGCTCCTGGGGGTGGCGGGCCCGGGGCCGGTGCTCGCGGTGCTGGCCAGCACCACCGCCTTCGCCGTCCTCGCCATCCTGTGGACGGTGGCCATGTTCAACAAGGAGGACGTGCTCTTCCGGGACCCCGGGGGGACGGACTTCTCTCTCCTCCGCCGCGCCACGGAGAGAGGCCAGGCCCCCGGGTCCGGCCAGGCCCTGGGGCTGGCGGCGGCGGCCCTGGTGCTCCTCTACTTCTTCGCGCCCCGGATCGCCGCCCTGGGCGGGGCGGCCGCCGCCTTCCTCTTCCAGCAGGTGGGGCTCACCCTGCTCCTGCCCCTCCTCGCGATCGCCTGGTACCGC
>JAOZQC010000531.1:0-219 GCA_029932425.1 Planctomycetota bacterium
TCACCGGGATCCGGATCTTGCCGTCGAAGAGACCCGCCACCCAGTCGTGGGCGCCCGTGACCTCCCGGAACTCCCGCTCCCCGTAGAGGATGACCCGCACCCTCCGCGGGGGCCGGATGCCCAGGTCCGCGGCCACCGTCTCGTAGGCGTCCTCGAGCATCCGGAGGACCCGCGATCCCACCTCCGCGTCCTTCTCCCCGTCCCAGGAGACGCTGAACT
>JAOZQC010000531.1:229-2835 GCA_029932425.1 Planctomycetota bacterium
TCCGGCCCGGGGCCAGGGCCAGGGCGCGCTCCCAGGAGGAGACCGCCTTTCCGAGCTCCCCCTCCCGGTAGAGAAGGGCGCCGAGCTCCGCCAGCGCCGGGACGCACTTGGGATCCACGAGGAGGGCGCGATCCAGCGACTTCCGCGCCTCCTCGTCGTCCCCGTTCCGCACCAGCGCGGCTCCCAGGTTCGCGTGGTGGATCGCCCTCGAAGGCTCCAGGGCCGCCGCCAGCCGGAACTGCCGCACGGCCTCCTCCACCCGTCCCCGGGCGAGGAGCGCGGCGCCGTACCGGGAGCGCGCGGAGGCCAGATTGCGGCGGAGCGTGAGGTCCAGGGGGAGCAGGGACCGGGCCTTGAGGAACGCGGAGATGGCCGCCGGGTAATCCCCCTCCTTCGCCAGCCGGATCCCTTCCTCGTTCAGCTTCGCCGCCCGCCTCCGGCTGGCCGCCTCCCCTTCCCCCGCGGGGGCGGCGGCGGCGAGGAGCAAGATCGCGGCGGCGAGGGCCAGGGACGTGCGCATGCCCCGATTGTATCCCCGGCCGCGGCCCCCGGCTCAGAACACCTCGCCTTCGAACACCTGGAGGTCCACGTCCCCGGACTTCCAGGCGTCCGGAGGCAGCCCCGCCTTCCGGCACACTCCGCGCAGGAACTCCTCGCGATCCCACCCCTGCTCCGCGGCCACCTGCGGGAGCAGCAGCCCGGAGGCGAGGCCGCGCGAGATGTAGAGCCCGTGCCGACCCACCTCCACCTCGGAGGGGTCCTCCACCCGCCGGAACGGCGACAGCACGGTGATCTCCAGCTCCAGCTCGGGAAGCTCCTCGGGCCGCACCGGGGCAAAGCGAGGGTCCCGCAGGACCCGACGGGCCGCGTCCCGGACGGCCTCCGCCAGCGGATACCGCCCGCCGATGAGACCGATGCACCCCCGGAGCCGTCCCCCCTTCCGCAGCGTCACGAAGGCGGAGCCCCGCTCCGCCAGAGGACCGGTCCGCGGCCGCTCGGCCTCCGGCCCCCCCCGGCCCAGCGCGGCCCGAAACGCCTGCCAGGCGATCTCCCGGAGACGTTCCCTGTCCTCATCCGCCAGCACCGGTGTCCACCTCCCTGGCCCGAATCCCTCGCCGGCACGCGCGGTCTTGGCCGGATCCCGTCGTCCCCGGCCGTGACGCCCCCCCGTGGGGCTCGGCGGGACGTGAGTGCCGCCCTCGACGGCCCGGCGTGCCGGCGTCGCGTCCCGCCCGACCCCGGGCTCTCGCCGAGACCCGCCTCTCCTCGACCGCGGCCCCCGCCCTCCAGGGGAGCCCGTTCCCGGCGGCGGGCGGAAGCCGCCGCCCCACGAGAAACCCGGCCAAGAGAATCGCCCCGGGCGGGCCGGGGCGATCGTCGCTCGGTGGAAGGTCCGCCTCCGTCTACTTGAGGGTGCGCTCGATGATCGGGTAGTCGGCCTTGTCGAAGATCTGCACGGGGATCTTCGAGATGCTGTTCACCCCGTGGTGCGAGACCGCGCTCCACACCGTGAACCCGCCGAAGAGCATGACGATGAGGGAGAGGATGAGCACCACGCACCACCCCAGGTCGCCGGTCCCCCCGGAGGGCTGGTACCGGGCGGCGGCCCGGCTCGTGCGGGCCCGCACCGCGGGCGCGGCGGCGGCCCCCACGGCCTCCACCTCCTCTTCCTCCTCCCCGATCTCCTCCGTGAAGTCCTCGCCCCCGAACTCCAGCGGCTCCGTGGACATCCCCACGGGCTCGCCCCCCTCATCCACGAAGGTGTCCTGGGAGCTGATCTCCGCGGTGGCCATCCCCGCGTCGTCCGAGGAGAGGTCCAGCTCGTCGCCCTCGTCGAAGATGAGATCGTCGGTGAGGGTCTCGGAGGCCTCCCCTCCGGTGTCGTCGAGGGAGATCTCCCGGGTCTCGCCCTCCTCGACGTCGGAGATGTCCAGGCTGTCGATGTCCGACCGCTTGAACTTCATCTCGTCGCCTTCGCGGAACGCCCGGATCTCGCCCTCGCTCACGAGGCGCTTCAGCTTCTGCCCGTCGATGTTGAGCTGCTTCAGCACCTCCTGGAACGTGTAGAACTCACCGCTTGGCACTTTCTTCCTCCTCGTTCTGGAGCGAACCTTCCACAGGCGACGTTCCCGGCGGGATCGCGCCTACTTGCCGGATTCGCCCGGCGTCCCGGTCGCCTCCTTCTTCCCGCTCTCCGGCGCCAGCTTGCCCCTGCCCTTGCGGGACAGCTTCCGGAGTTCGTCGGCGAGCTGCGCCGGACTGTACCTCGATTCGTCGTGGAACTCCTCGATCTGCAGGTCCCATTTTACGTTGCGCGCGGCCACGAGTTCAATCGTTTTCCCGCCCCGGCACCGGTACACCGCCAGATGCCTCCCCTCCGTGTCGATGATCCACAGCACGCTCACCCCCGACCCCACCGTCCCGGTGACCGCGATCATCTTCCCGTTCGAGTCCGCCGTGCCCCCCGGATACCCCTGGCCGAGGGCCACGGAGCCGCCGCGACCACTCCCCAGAAGGAAGGCGGCGACCGCCACCAGGCCCAGGATGGCGAGGTTTCTCGGGTCCTTCACCTCGCACCTCCCACGATCCTCGGGTCCCGGTCCTCG
>JAOZQC010000532.1 GCA_029932425.1 Planctomycetota bacterium
AGGGGTCTCCCGGAGGTCCGGATAGGCGGGTTCCGGGGGCAGGGAGGGGCGATCCTCCACCCGGGCCAGGGGGGAGACCTCGGTCGCGTCCCGCGGGGCCGCGGGCTCCACGTCCACCACCACCGGCGGCCGGGGCCGCGGGATGATCCCGGGCACGATCACCAGGGAGAGGAGGAGGAGGAGGACCACGTGGGCGGCCACGGAGACGGTGGCGAGGCGGAACCGCGGGGAGGTGCGGACGCGATAGGCCAGGAAGGCGCCGGCGGTACGGAGCCGGGAGAGGAACCCCTCGCGGCCCGCCTCCTCCACGCGGCCCGCGCGCCGGAGCAGGGCCTTCAGGTTGCGGCGGAAACGGAGGGACGGGGCGAGGTCCTCGATGGCGCCCGCCATCCGGAACACGGACCCGATCTCCTCCAGGGCCCGGGCGCAGGCCGGACAGGCCGCGAGGTGCCGCTCCACGGCTTCCCGGCGCTCCGCCGGCAGCTCGCCCTGGTGGAACGCCGTGAGATCGCTCTCCACGTCCCGGCAGTCCGCGTCACGCTTCATCATCCAGGTCCTTCAGCATCCGGCGGAGACGCCGCACCGCGGCGTGCATCCGCGACTTGACCGTGCCCACGGGGATCTCCATCACCTCGGCGATCTCCGCGTACCTGAGGCCCTGATTCTCGGAGAGGACGAACACGAGCCGCAGGTCCTCGGGGAGGCGGCCCACCGCCTCCTTCACCCGCTCGCGTATCTCCTTTCGGTGCAGCATCTCGTCCGGGCGGCCGGTCCGGGCCTCCACGGTGTCCTTGAGGGCCGTGGGCCGGCCCTCGCTCTCACGGATCGGCCGGTCCAGGGAGCCCACCGCGGGCGCGGCGGCGCGCTGCCGGCAGCGGTCGATCCAGTAGTTCTTGGCGATGCGGTACAGGTAGGTGCTGAGCCGCGCGGTGGGCCGGTAGCTCTTCCGGGACCGCACCAGCCTCACGAAGACCTCCTGGGTGTAGTCCTCCGCGGTGAAACGATCCCAGGTGAGCCGGTAGAAGAAGTTGATGAGCGGCTTCTGGAACCGTGCCACGAGCTGCCGGAACGCTTCCTCGTCCCCGTCCCGAAAGCGCTCCATGAGCTGCGAGTCGGACTCGGCCATCCATCACCATTTCTGTGCTGAACGGGAGAACGGGGGGAAGGTTCGGACAATTCGGCGCGCGGCGCCAGTTTCCTCCGCACGCGCGGCCGGGGCGCGGGAGCCCACTCCCCCACCACGGGCCCCGCCTCCGCGGGCCGCGCGAAGATCCGGAAGGTCAGTCGCCCAGAAGCACCACCGCGGCCCGGGACACCTCGCCGTCGAGCACGCGGATGCGCACCGGCTCGCCCCGGAAGCCGGGGAGGAAGGCCGACACCGAGTAGATGCCGGCAGGGAGTCCCCCCAGGCCCACCCGGCCCTTCTCGTCCGTGCGGGCGGGATCCCGCCAGGGGACGCGGAGCCCCACGGGAGGCTCGGGAAAGGCCACCACCCCTCCCCAGAAATCCCGCACCTCGACCCGGGCGCCCTCGAGGGGGAGCGCCCCCGGCCCGTAGACGGTGACCACGAGCCGGCCCTCCCGGGCGAGCGCGAGGCGGACCTCGGGGCGGCCGCCGGGGAAGACGCTCACCGCCTCGCGCACCCCCACCGCGTGGCCGGGTGCCCGGGCCAGCACGCGGTAGATCCCGGTCCTGAGCCGCCTCATCCGGAGGCGGCCCCCCGCGTCCACCGCGAGCCACGCGGGGCGCGTGGCCGGCCGCCCGCGCCCGTCCCGGAACGAGACCTCGGCGGAAGACAGCGGGACGTACCTCCGGTCCGTGACCGTGACCTCCACCTCCCCCGCGGGAGGCATCGCCACCCGCACCGCGGGGAGCCCCCCCGCCCCCACCGCCAGCTCCTCCACGCGGGTCTGGCCGAACCCCTCCCGGTAGGCTTCGAGACGGTAGGTCCCCGGGGGGACCGCGGGGAACCGGAAACCCCCGTCCCCGCCCGACCTCGTCTCCCCCGCCTGCGCCGCCAGCCGATCGAGGAAGGTCTCCCCCGCGCCCGCGGAGAGGCGGGTGAGGACGAGCCGCACGCCCTCCAGGGGCTCCCCGGTGTCCAGGTTCTCCACCCGCCCCGCCACCCCGGACGAGGGCAGCACGGGGTCGAAGATCGTCACCGGCCCCGGGAAGACGAACACGGGAAACCGCACCGGGGGCCCGCCACCCGGGAGGGGTCCCACGCTCAGCAGGCACTCCCCGGGTTCCAGTCCCGGGAGCACGTACTCTCCGTTCTCGCCGGTGAGGGTGGAGAGGATCCGGCGGCGGACCCCGAGCTCCCCCTCCAGCGGGAGGACGGAGATCGGCACCCGGGCCACGGGGCCCCCCGGCGAGGTGACCCGCCCCGCAAGGCTCGCCCCCGAGCCGGCCCCGAGCTCGAAGAAGAGGTCCTCGTCCCCTTCCACCCGGATCAGGCGCTCGTCCCGGGTCGTGCCGCCCGAGAGGGAGGACGTCTCCGCGGCGAGAAGGTGGGAGCCCCGGGCCACGTGCTCGAAGAGGAACGTCCCGTTCGCATCCGTGACCGCCCGCCGGCTCTCGCCCCCGCCTGCCGGGTCGAGGGAGATCCGCACTCCGGACACCGGCGACCCGCCGGAGCCGGTCACCACCCCCCACACCCGGGCGCCCTCCGCGAGGGCGATGTCCCCCACCGCGGTCACCGCCGCCGCCCTCACCAGCACCGGCGCCGTTTCCGCGGGGGCCAGGCCCCGGGCGGCGACCCGCAGGCGGTGGAACCCCGCGGGCACCCCCCCGAGGATCCTCAGTGCCCCCTCCACGTCCCCGTTCCCC
>JAOZQC010000533.1 GCA_029932425.1 Planctomycetota bacterium
TTCACGGCGGGCGCGCACTTCTTCAACCCCGTGCCCGCCATGCCGCTCCTCGAGGTGGTGAGAGGGGAGCGGACCTCGGAGGAGACGGTGGAACGGATCCGGGCCTTCGGCGAGCGGCTCGGGAAGACGGTGATCGTGGTGAAGGACACGCCGGGCTTCGCCACGAGCCGGCTGGGGGTGGTGCTGGGCCTCGAGGCCATGCGGATGCTGGAGGAGGGCGTCGCCTCCGCCGAGGACATCGACCGGGCCATGGAGCTCGGGTACCGGCATCCCATGGGTCCCCTCCGCCTCTCGGACCTCGTGGGCCTGGACGTGCGCCTCGGCATCGCCGAGCACCTCCATCGGGAGCTCGGCGGCGAGCAGTACCGCCCCCCGGAGATCCTGCGGCGCCTGGTGGCGGAGGGCCGGCTGGGGAAGAAGACGGGCCGCGGCTTCTACGAGTGGGAGTAGCCCGCCCGTCTCGTCGGGTGCAAGGCCTTCGCCGGATCTCCTCGCCCCCGGCGGTGCGGCTCCTCGCCCCCGACCCGCCAGGGGTCGGCTCCTTCTCGTGTCTTGCCCCGAACCACGATCTCCCGCCGGAGAAGCCCGCCGCCGGCCGGAGGGCCCGCCCCTCGCGGAAGGCCCTCGGGCCGCAGCCGGCTCGGGTCCTCCCCCGCGCGCCCGAGGAGAGATGCGGGGGGCGGCTTCCCCGGGGGCCGGGACGCCGGGCCTCCGCCCCCCTCCTCCCGGGGGTGCGCTCCGTTCGTGGCTGCGCTCCGGGCCGGGCGCCGGTACAATGCCCCTCCCCGGGAGAGGGCGCTCCCGGGACGAGCGAAACCCACTGCTGGCGAAGGAGGACGCACATGGCGCTGGACTGGCTGCCCCGGGACGACGAGCTGAAGGACCACCGTCTCCACGGCGACGAGCACTGGGGGACCGAGCCCCCCTGCACGATGTACGAGAAGAGACCCGTCCGCGACCCGGAGGGGAACGTGGTGGAGGGGCTCTACACGGCCTGGATCACCCTGAACAACCCGCGGCAGTACAACTCGTACACCACGGACATGGCGAAGGGGGTGATCGCGGGCTTCCAGAACGCCTCCCTCGACCGCTCGGTGGTGGCGGTGATCTTCACCGGGGCCGGGAACCGGGCGTTCTGCACCGGGGGCAACACGAAGGAGTACGCGGAGTACTACAGCAAGCGGCCGAACGAGTACGGCGAGTACATGGAGCTCTTCAACGGGATGGTGGACTCCATCCTCATGTGCAAGAAGCCCACGATCTGCCGGGTGAACGGCATGCGCATCGCCGGCGGCCAGGAGATCGGCATGGCCTGCGATCTCGCGGTGGCCTCGGACCTGGCCATGTTCGGCCAGGCCGGGCCCCGGCACGGCTCCGCCCCCGACGGGGGATCCACCGACTTCCTCCCGTGGTTCCTCTCCATGGAGGACGCCATGTGGAACTGCGTCTCCTGCGAGCTCTGGAGCGCCTACAAGATGAAGCGGCTCGGGCTCATCACGAAGGCGGTCCCCGTGATCCGGGAGGGAGAGGAGTGGGTCCGGAACCCCGCCGTGATCACCGACCGCTGGGTGGAGGACGGCGAGATCGTCTACGGGGAGCTGAAGACCGGCCAGGAGGCGAAGGCGGCGCGCGCCTACGTGAAGGAGGCGACGATCGACTTCTCCCGGCTGGACGGCGAGATCCAGAAGATGGTCTGGACCTTCACCAACCTCTTCCCCGGCTGTCTCATCAAGTCCCTCGACTCCATCCGCGCGAAGAAGAAGTTCTTCTGGGACTACTCGAAGAACTACAACCGCCACTGGCTCGCCGCCAACATGGCCACGGAGGCCTTCCTCGGTTTCCACGCCTTCAACACGAAGAAGATCACCGGCCGGGACGTGATCGACTTCGTGAAGTACCGCCAGCTCATCGCCGAGGGGGTCTGCGCCGACGACGCGATGTTCGAGCAGGTCCTCGCCCGGCCGAAGGAAGAGTGACCCGGTGAGAGACGGCGCGGCGGCGCCCGGTCCGCGGGCGGCGGGCCCGGGCTCCCCGGGCCGGGCGCTCCTCCTGGCCCTGCTCCTGGCGGCGGCGCCCGGCCCCGCTGTCTCCGCCCCGCCCGGGGATCTCCCCGTGGACCGGGCGGGCCTCGAGCGGTCGGAGCCCGGGGGCGCTTCCCGGGAGATCGCGGTCTACGGCATCCGGAACCTCGTGGCCCTCGCGGACCTCCGGCGGAGCCTGCGGGGAGGGGAAAGGAAGGTGGAGATCCTGCCCACCTTCACGGAAGGCCCCTGCGTGAACCTCGTGACGAGCGACGATCCCTCGCGGATCGTGATCTCCCTCGTCGTGGATCCCCCCTCTCCGGTCGTGGTGGAGCTCGACGGGAAGGAGGCCGCGAAGAGCCCCGCGGCCCGGCGCCACGAGATCGCGATCGAGGACCTGGCCCCGGACCGGGAGTACTCGTACCGGGTCCGGGCGGGGGAAGGCGCGAGCGAGACCCACCGCTTCCGGGAGAACGGGTACTCCTTCCGGTACGGGACGGTGAAGGTGATCGCCGTGAACGACGACTACCGGATCTCCCCGCCCGCGGTGGCCGTCCGGTACGGGGGCTGCCCGGAGGGCTACCTGCTCCCCGACCAGATGGCCTGGATCGAGAAGGAGCTGGCCGCGGCCGAGGCCGACGACACGGTGCGCCACGTCTTCCTCTTCGCCCAGGAGCCGGTCTTCCCCTGCGGCGGACACACGGGGGACGCCAGGTACTACTGACCTTCCGAATCTTCGCGCGGCTCGCGGATTCGGCGGGAGCAGGCGCCGCAGGCGCCCGCCGCGGAGCGGCGAGGAGGGGGC
>JAOZQC010000534.1 GCA_029932425.1 Planctomycetota bacterium
CGGAGTTCCCGCACGGAGGGGGGGGCCTCCCGCGGGGGGAGGACCCGCCCCCCGGGCCGGGAACGGGAGAAACGAAGGCCGGCGGGGACCGCGGGTGCGGTCCGTGCCGCGGACAGCCGTTGCGAAAGAGCGTCGGCCCGGGACAGGAGCCCGGGATCCTCCGGGCCGGGGTGTGCGGCCGGCCCCACGTCTCCGGGCCCCGCCTCGACGTACGGACCCCTGAGACCCAGGACGATCCAGACGCTTCCCAGCAGGAGGACGGCCGAGGCGACGAGCGCGATCACGCCGGCGCTACCGCGGGAGTTCGGGACCATCACCCAATGCCCTTCGAGGCGTGCCCGAGACGAAGTCGAACGCACCCTATAGGTGAACTGTCATCGAATTGCAACGAAAATGGACCGATCCTCACCGCGGTACCCCGGCGTCGAGAGGAGGGGGAAAGACCAGGCGCACCCGGCAATGAGGGGGCTCCCCGGCGCTCGCCGCGGACACCTCCACCACCGGCGGAGCGCCGGGGGTGCAGAGCCGGCGGAGAAGCTCGGGGAGGCGCTCCCAGGGAAGGTCGAGGACCACCCCGCGGGAGTCGCGACTCGTGGAGACGCGGGCCCCGAGACCCTCCAGGACGGCGTCCAGGGCCGGCCCCGGCGCCGGGGGCAGGAACTCCGCCAGGCGGGCGGCGAGGGCCCGGCCCCTCTCCTCGCCGGGGGGGAGGGAGTCCCCCGGGGCCCGGATCCGGGACGCGAGGCGCTCCCGCTCGGCGAGGATCGGGCGGAGCGAGAGGACGCCGAGCACCGCCACCCCGATCAGCGAGACGACGAACACCGCGGGGCCCTTCACCGCCTGTCCTCCGGGGGGAGGAGGCAGCGGACGGACCGCTCGCCGTCCCGGCTCTCCGACTCGACGCTCGCTCCCGCCGGCAGGCGGGAGCGCCAGGCCCGGAAGCGCCGCTCCCGCGCCTCCCGGGACGGCGCGTCGCCCCCGGGAAGGAGGAGGCGGATCTCCGCGGACCAGCTTCCGTCCTCCCCGCCGGAGAGCTCGAGGGAGGCGGTCCGGTAGGGGGCGAGGTCGGGGCCGGGGACCGCCCGGAAGACCCGCTCCACCGCGGCCGGGAAGGCCAGGGCCAGGCGTCCCCGCCGCACGAGCTCGCGGAGCCGGGCCGCCGTCTCTGCGGCGACCGCCGGGGCCCGCGGCGCCTCCCGCTGCGCCAGGATCCCGCGAAGCCTCTCGACCTCGCGGGCCGTCCCCACCCACGCCACGGCGAGGGCCGCCCAGAGCAGGAGGGCGGCGGCGATCCAGGTCCCGGCGGGCGCGGGGGGGGCGGGAAGCTCGTCGGGCAGCGCCCGGAAGGCGAGGTCCAGCCGCCGGGGGGAGGCCGCGGCCGCCAGGGCGGCCCCGAGCGCCGCCGGGGCCCGGCGGGCGATCTCGAGCGCCTCGGAGAGGGCGACGCCGCCCCGGCCGTGCAGGGACGCGGCGTCGGAGGGGAAGGGGAGGACCGGGACGCGGAGGTGGGGTTCCAGGCGCCGGCGCGCCTCCTCGTCGATCCCCAGGAGCACGATCCGCTCCGGGCCCTCGCGCGGAAACCGCGATCGACGGTATTCGATGAGACGCAGGACGTCGGAGGCGAACGTGACCGCCCCCTCCTCCGTGCGGAGATCGTCGGCGCCCGCGGGAAGCCCCAGGTGGCCCACGGTGTCCCCGTCCAGGAACAGGAGGTCCGTGGCCCCGGGGAGGATCCGCACGATCACCCCGTCTCCCTCGAAGAGGCCGCTCCGCCGGACGGCGGCGTGGAGGGCCTCGAGATCGGAGACGAGGGCGTAGCAGGGCACGGCGGCCCTCTCCAGGGCCACGAGATAGCCCTCCACGCGGGCGCGGTCCATGACGAGGAGGAGGACGCGGTCCTCGTCCTCCCTCCGGAACCGGAGGTCCACCTGCTCGGGCTCCGGGTGGACGTACTCGAGAAGGCCCATCCGCAGATCCTGGGCGTCCCGGCCCGCGAGCTCCGGCGGCAGGAAGACCGTCTTCAGGTCGGCCCCGGGATCGTGGACCGCGATGACGAGGGGGTGCCGGAGAAGCCCCTGTTTCCGGAGAAACGCCACCAGGGCGTCCGGGTCGCCCTGCTCCACCCGCCGCTCCCGGTGGGCCAGGAGGCGGAACCCGCCCTCGGCCCGGCGGGCCACGCGGACGGCCCGGATCACGGAGTCGCCGACCTCCACGCCCCAGACCGCCTCGCTCCCTCTGGCCATGGGCGGAGTATACGCAATGGGGCGGTCCGCGTGCCAGGCACGGGCCACCGGCGCGGGAGACGGGCTCACTCCCCGCCGGCCAGGAGGCGCCGCAAGAGCTTCAGATCGGCCCACGCCTCGCGCTTGGCGGCGGGATTGCGGAGGAGGTAGGAGGGGTGGAACATGGGAATCAGGACCGCGGACCCCCCCGGATAGGGGAACTCCCTGGGGATCCCGCGGATCCGGGTGATGCCCAGGGTGGTGCCGAGCAGGACGTGGGAGGGGACGCGGCCCAGGGTGACCAGGAACCGCGGGCGGAGGGCCGCGATCTGGCGCAGGAGGTGGGGGCGGCAGGCCTCGATCTCGTCCGGCAGGGGATCCCGGTTCCCGGGAGGACGGCACTTCAGGATGTTCGCGATGAAGACGTCCTCGCGGCGGAGGTCGATGGCCGCGAGCATGCGGTCCAGGAGCCGCCCCGCCGCCCCCACGAAGGGACGGCCCCGCCGGTCCTCGTCCCGCCCCGGCGCCTCTCCCACGAAGAGGACCTCCGCGGAGGGGGAGCCCTCCCCGGGGACGGTCCGGGTGCGGGTCCGGGAGAGGCA
>JAOZQC010000059.1 GCA_029932425.1 Planctomycetota bacterium
GCGGCGCGGCGCCGCGCCCGGGAACGTTTCGAACCCGAAACCCGAGACCCTCGTGAGGTGATCATGGCGGAGAAGGGGACACGGAAGGAACACCTTGGGGACCGGGTGGAACGGCTCGCGGAGTGGCAGAGGCTGGAGCGGGAGGACATCAAGCGGAACCTCTACGCCTGCGGCCGGTAGGCGGAGGGCGGTCGGGTTCCGATCCGAAGGCGGGATGACCGGGCCCCGGCGCGGCGGGCCGGGAGCCGAGAAAGAGAGGCGGCCGTGGCGATCAAGCGCTCGAAGAAGAAGAAGAAGAAGCTGGGGACGCTCCGGGGGCAGTCCACCGGCGGGTCGGGGATGGAGATCTCCCCGAACCGGCCGCGCTGGGTGGAGAAGACACCGCCCTGTCAGCTCGGGTGCCCCCAGGGAACGGACATCCGGGGCATCCTCACCACGATCCAGAAGGGGGAGAAGGCGGGCCGGGACCACGAGGAGATCTTCCGGGAGGCCTTCTACCTGGTGACGGAGAAGAACCCTCTCCCCGCGGTGTGCGGCCGCGTCTGCCCGCACCCCTGCGAGGCGGAGTGCAACCGCGGCCGGCTGGATCAGCCGGCCGCCATCAACAGCCTGGAGCGTTTCCTCGGCGATTTCGGGATCGAGAAGAAGCTCCCTCTCCGGAAGACCCCGGAGGAGGGCTGCACCGAGCCCGTGGCGGTGATCGGCTCCGGCCCCGCGGGGCTCGCCTGCGCCTACCACCTGGCCCGGCGGGGCTACCCCGTGACGATCTTCGAGACCTTCCCGAAGCCCGGGGGAATGCTGCGCTACGGGATCCCGGCCTACCGGCTGCCCCGCGACGTCCTCGACGCGGAGATCCAGCGGATCCTCGACCTCGGCGTCACGCTCCGGCTCTCCACCTCGGTGGGGCGGGACGTCTCGCTCGACGAGGTGCGGAGGGAACACCGCGCGGTGTTCGTGGGGATCGGCGCCCACAAGGGCCGCTTGCTGGGAGTCCCGGGGGAGGAGGCGGAGCGCGTCTGGACGGGCACCGCCTTCCTGAACCGCGTGAACCGGGGGGAGGCGGTGGACGTGGGCCGAAAGGTCCTCGTGGTGGGCGGAGGGGACACGGCGGTGGACGCCGCCCGGGTCTCCCGCCGGCTCGGGGCCGAGGTCACCATCGTGTACCGCCGCACCCGGACCGAGATGCCCGCCATCGAGGAGGAGGTGGTGGGGGCGGAGGAGGAGGGCGTGGAACTGCGCTTCCTCGCCGCTCCGCTCGAGATCCTCACCGAGGGCGGTCGTGCGGTGGGCATGCGCTGCCAGGTGATGGAGCTCGGGGAGCCGGACGAGTCCGGGCGCCGGCGTCCCGTGCCCGTTCCGGGGGAGGAGTTCCGCCTCGAGGCCGACACGATCATCGCCGCCATCAGCCAGGAGCCGGACTTCGAGGGGCTGGAGAACCTCCGCGAGGGCCCGGACTGGCTGAAGGCCGACGAGACGATGGCCCTCCCCGAGGAGGGGCTCTACGCCGGCGGGGATGCGGTCCGGCTCGGACTGGCCACCATCGCCCTCGCCCAGGGACGCCTGGCCGCGGACACGATCCACGCGAAGTTCCGGGGCCTCGAGATCCCGAAGCCCCCGGAGAAGCCCGTGGCCACCACGGACCACATGGTCCTGTCCTTCTACGAGAAGGTCCTCCGCGCCGAGTGCGAGGCGCTCTCGCCGGAGGAACGCCTGGCCCACGGGGACGCCGAGATCGTGAAGACCCTCACGGAGGAGCAGGCCGTGGCCGAGGCCCTGCGCTGCATGAGCTGCGGCTCCTGCTTCGACTGCGGGACCTGCTGGAGCTACTGCCAGGACGGGGCGATCGTGAAGCCCCTCCGGCCGGGCGAGCCCTACAAGTTCAAGCTCGAGCTCTGCAAGGGATGCAACAAGTGCGCGGAGCAGTGCCCTTGCGGCTACATCGAGATGTACGACCCCGCCACCGGCGAGACCGTCCCCGTCGTCAAGGGGGGCGCGCCCGCGCCGGCCTAGCGGGGCCATCGTTTGGAGATCCGAAGAACCGGGAGGAAGTGCAAATGGCCGAGTTCACGATGGAAGTCGATGGCGTCGTCCTGCCGCTCGACGAGGACGGCTTCCTGCAGGAGCCGGACCTGTGGAACGAGAAGGTGGCCGAGGCCTTCGCCGGCGGTGAGGGGATCACGGAGCTCACCGAGGAGCACTGGAAGGTCATCAACTACCTGCGCGAGTACTACCTGAAGAACAAGATCGCCCCGATGATCCGCCGCCTCTGCAAGGAGACCGGTTTCGACATCAAGAAGATCTACAGCCTCTTCCCCAGCGGGCCGGCGAAGGGCGCCTGCAAGCTGGCCGGGCTGCCCAAGCCCACGGGTTGCGTGTAGGAGACGGTTCCGGGGGCCGGCGGCCGGCGGTTCGGCCCCCTCCCTGCACCGGCTGGCCCGGCCTTTCGGGCCGGCCGAGAGAGCGATCATGCGTGACGCAGAGGATCGACATCCGTACCCGACCTTGCCGGTGAACCTGCTCCTCAAGGGGCGGCTTTGTCTGCTCCTGGGGGCCGGTCACGTGGCGCACCGGAAGTGCCGGACCCTCCTCGCCCACGGGGCCCGGGTGATCCTCGTGGCTCCCTCGGCGGGCGAACCCCTCCGGAAACTGGCGGAGGAGGGGAGGGTGGAGGTCCGCACCGGCCGCTACGACGCCTCGCTTCTCTTGTCTCTCCGGCCCTTCCTCGTCTACGCGGCCACGAACGACGACGCCGTGAACCGGCGGATCACGGCGGACGCGGCGCGGCTCGGCATCCTTGCCTCGTCGGTCTCCTGCTGGGAGGAGGGCGACTTCATCTCGCCCTCCGTGATCCGGTGGGGCCGGGGCCAGGTGAGCATCACCACGGAGGGGGCCTCTTGCCGGCAGGCGAAGTTCATGCGCCTGAGGCTCGAGGACCTGCTGGGCGGCGAGCGGGAGCTCTTCCTCTTGGGGGTGGACCACCGCTCTCTCTCCCTCGACGAGTTCGAGTCCGTCCGCCCGGACGGCGCGCGGTTCGCCGATCTCGTGGCCATGCTCCGCCACCTGGCGGCCCTGGAGGAGTTCGTCCTCCTGGCCACGTGCAACCGGCTCGAGCTCTACGCCTGGACGCGGCCGGAGGAGGGACTGGTCCGGGCGGCGGCGCGCCTGCTCGGGCTGGACCGGTTCGGCGACCGGGCCTACGTCCGCACCGGGGAGGAGGTGGTGGAGCACGCCGCGAACGTGGTGGCGGGTCACTTCTCCCAGGTGGTGTGCGAGACGCAGATCGTGGCCCAGTGGAAGGAAGCGTTCCGCCGGGCCTTCTCCGAGGCGACGGCGGGCGCCCATCTCCAGAACCTCCATGACCGGGCGCTCCGGCTCTCGAAGAAGATCCGCGCCCTCCACGACCGGGGCGCGAAGGGGCTTCCCGAGCTCGTGGCGGCGGTGGTCCGCGAGAAGCTTCTCACGGCGGGTCCGAGGGTCCTCCTGCTGGGAGCGGGCATGATGGGAAGGGAGGTGGCGGAGCGCCTTGCCGGAATCCCCGGGCTCCGGCTCTCCTGGGCGAACCGTACCGCGTCCCGGATTCCCGAGAGCCCGCCCGGCTCTCGCCTGCCCCTCGACCGGGCCCTGGCGGAGCTCGGCTCTTTCGACCAGGTGATCGCCGTGCTCGGAGTGCCGCGGCCCGTGATCCGGCGGGAGCACCTGGAAGGGGTCCGGCGTCCGCCGGTGCTCATCGATCTCGGCCTGCCCCGGAACGTGGATCCCGCCCTCGCCGCGGAGAAGGGGGTGGAGGTCCTGGGCCTCCTGGACTTCTCGGGAGATCGCAGGGACCGGGAGGCGCTGCTCGCCCTGACCCGCGCCTGCCGTCGCGGAAACGGCGGAGGACCGGGCGGCGCCCTGGACCGGGGAGGGCGGTCATGACGGATGCCGCCCCCCGGATCGGAAGGCGGGGCTCCCTCGCGGAGAGAGTGGAGGAGCGCCTGGCCCGGGACTTCCCCGGCGCGGCCGTCCCCCTGGGGAGCGATCCCGCCGACCTGGACGGGAGCCGGGTCCGAGCGGTGGCGGTGCCCGCGCGGGAGCTGCCCGCGGACCCCCTCCCGGGTCGGGATCACTTCGCGTTCCCCGCGGAGGAGCCCCTCTCCGGCGCGGCGCTCCTCTTCCGCGAGGGCGACCGCCTCCTCCTCGAGATCCGGCGCTTCTACCTCCCCCCGGTGACGATCGCGGGGGCGGGGCCGGGCGGTGCGGGGTCCATGACGTTCGACGCCGGCCGGGCGGTGGCGCGCGCGGACGTCATCTTCGTGGACTGCCTCTGCGGGCGGGACGTGCTCCGCTTCGCCCGGCCCGGGGCGGAGATCGTCCCCGTGGGCAAGCGGTGCGGGAAGCCCTCCGTTTCGCAGGAGGAGATCAACCGGGGACTCGTCCGGGAGGCCCGCCGGGGAAGAAGGGTGGTGAGGCTCAAGGGAGGCGATCCCGGCGTCTTCGGGCGGCTCGAGGAGGAGACGGGGGCCCTGAGGGCGCTCCACCTGCCCTACCGCGTGCTGCCCGGCGTGGGAGCCGCCTCCGCGGCGGCGGCCTTCCTGGGCCAGCCTCTCACCGTGAGGGAGCGGGCGGCGGAGATCATCTTCTCCACGGGCCGCCTGGCCGGGGGCGGGAAAAACCCGTTTCCCCTCCGGGGCACCCACACGCCGGCCATCGCCCTCTACATGAGCCGGCGCGTCCTCGCCGACCGCCTGGCGGACCTGCGGGCCGCGGGTTACCCTCCGGATACGCCCGCGGCGGTGGTGGAGAAGATCGGCTCCCCCGCGGCACGCGCCGTCACCGGGACGATCGCCACCCTGCCCGCCCTGGCCGACCGGGAGGGAGTGGGGACGCCCGCGGTGGTGCTGGTGGGGCGCCAGTTCCACGTTCCGGATCATCTGCCCCTGGCGGGGATCCGGATCTGGCTGCCTGCCGAGCGGGAGACGGCGGAGAGCCAGAAACGATACCTCACGGAGCTGGGGGCCACCTGCATCGAGGAACCCCTCATCGAGCCCGTGGCGATCCCCGTGGACCGCGGCCTCCTCTTCGGCCGCCGGTACGACTGGGTGGTCTTCACCTCCAAGAAGTCCCCGGACTTCTTCTTCGATCTGCTCCGCCAGTGGGGGTTCGACCTCCGGGCCCTGCCCCGCGTGGCGGCCATCGGCAATCCGACGATAGAGAAGCTCAGGGCGCGTGGGATCGAGCCCGACCTCATCCCGCCCGAGCCGACCCGCGTCGCCCTGAGCGACGCCCTCATCCGGTCGGGTCTCTCCGGCCGGAGAGTGCTGATCCCCGCCTCCGCCGCGGCCCCGGACGCGGTCCGGGAGGCGCTCCGGCCCCATGCCGCCGAGGTGGTGCGCATGGACCTCTACACGCTCCGCTTCCCGGAGGTCCGCGCGGTGCCGGAGGCGGACGTGGTCCTCTTCTCCAGCGAGTCCACGGTGCGCTCCGCGAAGCGGAACGGGCTTCTTCCCCGGATCCGGGAGCGGGGGATGGTGGTGGGGGGGATCGGGCCCGCCACCACCGGGCGCCTGGACCGCGAGGGGCTCCCCGCCGCCATCGTGCCCGAGGGAACCTCTCCCGGGAGCCTGGCCCGGGCGGTCCGGCGTCACTTCGCGAACCTCTCGATCGCCGCCCTCGCCGGGGAGGCGCGATGAGTCTGCCCCGGGCGCTCACCGAGCGGCGCGAGGAGATCCTCGACGCCTGGATCGACCGCATCCTCGGGACCTACCCCCCGGAGGCGGCCCGGTTTCTCCGCCGGGAGAAGGACCCCTTCCGCAACCCCGTGGGGGCGGGCATCGCCCGGGAGAGCCGGGCCCTCTACGACGCCCTCCTCGCGGGCGCTTCGCCCGAGGATCTGACCCCCGTGCTCGACGGGATCGTCCGGATCCGGGCGGTGCAGAGCTTCACCCCCTCGGAGGCCGTCTCCTTCCTGGTCCTCCTGAAGGACGTGGTGCGCGAGATCCTTGAGGAGGAGCTGGGGGTCCGGGCCCTCCGGCCGTTCGAGGCGCGCGTGGACCGGGCGGTGCTCCTGGCCTTCGACGTGTACATGGCCTGCCGCGAGCAGATGTACGAGATCCGGGCCCGGCAGGCCCGCCGGGAGACGTACACGCTGCTCGAGCGGGTGGGGATGATCCCCGGCTTCCCGGAGCCGGGGGAGGAATGTTCCGAGTCGGGTGACGAAGAGCGAGGTACCGGTCGATGAACGCTTTGGTCTCCTTCCTTCTGGTCGTGGGGCTGGTGCTGATCGCGGCGGCGGGGACGGGAGCGGCGGGCCTTCAGACCCTCTTCGGGGTGGTGGTGCCGTACGTGGCCATCCTCGTCTTCCTCCTCGGGTTCGTCCGCCGCATCGTGATCTGGGCCCGGGCCCCGGTCCCCTTCCGGATCCCCACCACCGCGGGGCAGCAGAAGGCCCTCGACTTCCTCCCCTACCAGCCCCTGGAGAACCCGCCCGGGGCGGGGACCACGTTCCTCCGGATGGTCCTCGAGGTGCTCTGCTTCCGCTCGCTCTTCCGGAACACGCGGGCGGAGATGAGGGAGGGGCCGCGGCTCGTCTACGCGTCGCGGAAGTGGCTGTGGCTGGGGGGGCTCGTCTTCCACTGGGCCTTCCTCCTCATCGTGCTCCGCCACCTCCGCTTCTTCACGGAGCCGGTGCCCGGCTTCGCGGAGGCGCTGGAGAGGGTGGACGGCTTCTTCGAGGTCCTGCTGCCCGAACTCTACGTCACGGACCTGGCGATTCTCGTCGCGCTCACCTACCTCGTGCTCCGGCGGTTCCTGAGCCCCCCGGTGCGGTACATCTCCCAGGCGGCGGACTACTTCCCGCTCTTCCTGATCGTGGGAGTGGTCCTTTCCGGCGCCTATCTCCGGTACCTCTCGCGGACGGACATCGTGGCCGTGAAGGCCCTGGGGATGGGGCTCCTCTCCTTCCACCCGGATCCGGCGGCGCTCCGGGGCGTCGGCGCCCAGTTCTACGTTCACCTCTTCCTCGTCTGCACCCTCATCGCCTACTTCCCGTTCTCGAAGCTCATGCACCTGGGGGGCGTCTTCCTGAGTCCCACCCGGAACCTCGCGAACACGAACCGCCTCACGCGGCACGTCAATCCCTGGAACCCTCCCCTCAAGGGCCGCACCTTCGAGGACTGGATGGAGGACTTCAAGGAAGAGATCGCACAGGCCGGCTACAAGCTGGAGAGGGACTGAACCATGGCCGAGACCGTGCCTTCCCCCGCCGAGCTGGCGGCAGTGGATTACGAGAAGACGCCCCCCAAGAACTGGATGGACACCCCGGTGGAATTCCGGCCGGGGACCTGGTGCTACGCGGCCCCCGTGAAGCACGCCGAGTTCCTCGGTCTCCCCCATCCCCACAAGTGGTCGCCGAACGAGGAGGACTGGGGGCTGCCGGAGAACTGGCGGGAGATCATCCTCGAGGGGATGAAGGAGCGGCTCGAGAAGTATCGCTCCTTCCGTCTCTTCATGGAGATCTGCGTCCGCTGCGGGGCCTGCGCGGACAAGTGCCACTTCTTCCTGGGCTCCGCGGACCCGAAGAACATGCCGGTGCTGCGGGCGGAGCTCCTCCGGAGCGTCTACAAGCGCTACTTCACGAAGGCGGGACGGATGCTCGGCCGGCTGGCGGGGGCGCGGGACCTCACCGTGGAGGTCCTGAAGGAGTGGTTCTACTACTTCTACCAGTGCACGGAGTGCCGGCGCTGCTCCCTGTTCTGTCCCTACGGCATCGACACCGCCGAGGTGACGATGATCGCGCGGGAGCTGCTCTGCCTGGTGGGGATCACCACCGGGTGGGTGGTGGAGCCGGTCTCGAACTGCCTCCGGATGGGCAACCACCTGGGGGTGCGCCCGAACACCTTCAAGGACAACATCGATTTCGCGGTGGAGGACCTGGAGGAGATCACGGGCATCCGGGTGGAGGCCCCCATCGACAAGCGGGGGGCGGAGGTGCTGCTGGTGGTGCCCTCCGCCGACTACTTCGCCAACCCGCACTACTTCACCCTCCTCGGGTACCTGGCGCTGCTGCACGAGATGGACATCGACTACACGTTCAGCCCCTACGCCACGGAAGGAGGGAACTTCGGCCTGTTCCTCGACAAGTACGTGGCCAAGAAGCTGAACGCGAAGATCTACGAGGATGCGAAGCGGCTCAAGGTGAAGTGGATCCTGGGGGCGGAGTGCGGGCACATGTGGCGGGTGCTCCACCAGTACATGGACACCATGAACGGCCCCGCCGACTTCCTGGAGACGCCGGTCTCGCCGGTGACGGGCACCCGCTTCGACTACGCGAAGGGCACGAAGACGATCCACATCTGCGAGTTCACCGCGGATCTTCTCCGGCACGGCAAGCTGAACCTCGACAAGAGCCGGAACGACGACTACGTGGTGACCTTCCACGACTCCTGCAACCCCGCCCGGGGAATGGGCCTCTTCGAGGAGCCCCGGTACGTCCTCCGCCACGTGCTGAATCACTTCGTGGAGATGCCCGAGAACACGATCCGGGAGCAGACGTTCTGCTGCGGCGGGGGGGCGGGGCTCGGCTCCGACGAGAACATGGAGGCGCGCCTTCGCGGCGGCCTTCCCCGCGCGAACGCCGTGAAGTACGTGCACGAGAAGTACGGGGTGAACACGCTCTCCTGCATCTGCGCCATCGACAAGGCGGTGCTCCCCCCGCTTCTCGAGTACTGGGTGCCGGGGGTGGCGGTGGCGGGGATCCACGAGTTCGTGGGGAACGCGTTGATCATGAAGGGCGAGAAGGAGAGAACGAGGAACCTCCGCGGCGAGCCGCTGCCCGGAAAGGAGGATGCCGGGGATGTATGACAAGGGAAAGATCATCACCGGGATCGTCGTCTTCCTGCTCTTGGTGCTGTTCCCGGTCTGGTACAGCGCCCTGGCGGGGAGGACGGGACACGTCCCCGACCCGGTGATCTCGAAGAGCGCCGGAGACCGCTGCGTGGAGCCCGCGGAGTACATGCGGTCCTCCCACATGGACCTGCTCGACGCCTGGCGGGACGACTACGTCCGGCACGGGGGGCGGGCCCACGTGGCGCCGGACGGCACCCGGTACGAGAAGAGCCTCGTGAACACCTGTCTCCGGTGCCACGACAACAAGTCCGAGTTCTGCGACCGGTGCCACGACTACCTGGGGGCGAAGCCCATCTGCTGGGACTGCCACGTGGTCGTCGAAAGGGGGCGGTGATGGAGCACGGGACGAACCGGCGGGAGTTCCTGAAGCTCACGGGCGCGGCGGCGGTGGGGATCGGCTGCGGGGTCCCGATCCTGGCCGCCCTGGCGAAGGAGGGGGGGAAGGCGGGGCCGGGCGCCGAGGCGAAGGGGCCCCGGTGGGTCATGGTGGTGGACACGAGGAAGTGCCGTCACGCGGACGGATGCCGGGAGTGCATCGACGCCTGCCACCGCGCCCATAACGTCCCCGACATCGGGACGGAGAAGGAGGAGGTGAAATGGATCTGGAAGGAGTCCTTCGAGAAGGCCTTCCCCTCCCAGGAGGGGGAGTACCTGATGGAGGAACTCCGCGGCATGCCCACCCCGCTCCTCTGCAACCACTGCGAGAACCCGCCGTGCGTCCGCGTGTGTCCCACCCAGTCCACGTGGAAGCGGGAGGACGGCGTGGTGATGATGGACATGCACCGGTGCATTGGCTGCCGGTACTGTATCGTGGCCTGCCCCTACGGCTCGCGGTCCTTCAACTGGCGGGACCCCCGCCCGTACCTGGAGGAGATCGACCCCGGCTATCCGACGCGGACCAAGGGGGTGGTGGAGAAGTGCAACTTCTGCGCGGACCGGATGGCCCGCGGAATCATGACCCCGGCGTGCGTGGAGAAGTGCCCGGAGGGAGCGCTCGTCTTCGGAGACATCCGCGATCCCGAGTCCGAGGTGCGGAAGATCCTCAGGGAGAAGTACACGCTCCGGCGGAAGGTGAGCCTGGGGACGGATCCCCACGTCTTCTACGTGCTGTGAGCCGGGCCTGGTTCGGTGAGACCGGAAAAGCTGTGAGGGAGCCATGCTGGAGAAGGCGCTGACGGGAACCCGCCGCTACTGGACGTGGATCGCCGTGCTGGCCGTCGTGATCCTGGTGGGGGTGCTCTCCTACCTCCGCCAGTTCGCGTACGGCCTGTCCGTGACGGGGCTCCGCCGCGACGTTCCCTGGGGTCTCTACATCGCCCAGTTCACGTTCCTGGTGGGGGTGGCCGCCTCCGCGGTGATGGTGGTCCTGCCGTACTACCTGCACAACTACAAGGCCTTCAGCAAGATCACGGTGCTCGGCGAGTTCCTGGCGATCTCCGCGGTGAGCATGTGCATGCTCTTCATCTTCGTGGACATGGGGCGCCCCACGCGGGTGCTCAACGTGGTGCTGTACCCCACGCCCAACTCGCTGATGTTCTGGGACATGGTCTCCCTCATGGGCTACCTGCTGCTGAACGTGGTGATCAGCCACGTCACGTTCACTGCGGAGCGGAACGCCGTGTCCCCCCCCCAGTGGGTCCGCCCCCTCATCGTCCTCTCGATCCCCTGGGCGGTGAGCATCCACACCGTCACGGCCTTCCTCTATTCCGGCCTGGCGGGCCGCCCGGCCTGGCTCACCGCGATCATGGCCCCCCGCTTCCTGGCCACCGCCTTCGCGGCGGGCCCCGCCCTCCTCATCCTCATCTGTTACCTCCTGAAGCGGCTCGCCCTCTTCGACGCGGGGAAGGAGGCCATCGGGAAGCTGGCGGTGATCGTGACCTACGCCATGGCCGCCAACGTCTTCTTCCTCCTCCTCGAGATCTTCACCTCGGGCTACAGCGGCATCCCCGAGCACCTGCACTCCCTGAAGCTCCTCTACTTCGGCTACG
>JAOZQC010000535.1 GCA_029932425.1 Planctomycetota bacterium
CGAGAAGGGACAGCGCGGGCATGCCCGTCGCAGTTCGGCTGCGGGCTTGCCCGCGCTGTGTTACCCTTTGTGGAAACCCCGCGCTCGCGGGGTCCGTTTCGGCATTTCGATCACGGTGGGAGGAAGCATGAGACTCTTCTACGCCCTCCTGTCCCTCGCCGCTTTCGCGGGGACGGCGGCGGCGGAGATCGACATCAAGGATCTCCGGGCCTCGATCGTCTCGGTGGACGTGGTGGCGCAGGAGGAGAACTACTGGGCGCCCTGGCTCCGGCCGAATCCCCAGGGTTTCGGGGGGAGCGCCTTCTACATCGGCGATCACCGCCTGATGACGAACGCGCACGTGGTGAGCAACGCGAAGATCATCCGCCTGAAGCGCCCCGACAATCCGGAGAAGTTCGAGGCCCGGGTGCTGTTCTACGCGCATGACTGCGACCTCGCGCTGCTCACGGTGGACGACGAACGCTTCTTCGACGGAATGATCCCGCTCTCGTTCGGGGACGTTCCGAAGCTCCGGTCGCAGGTGACCACGGTGGGCTACCCCGTGGGAGGGCGGAAGCTCTCCATCACCCAGGGGGTGGTCTCCCGCATCGAGCTCCACAACTACGTCCATACCGGCGTGGACCGGCACCTCACGGTGCAGACGGACGCCGCCATCAACCCCGGGAACAGCGGGGGCCCCGTGATCCAGGGCGACAAGGTGGTGGGCGTGGCCTTCCAGACCCGGTTCTTCGAGCAGAACATCGGGTACATGATCCCCACCCCCGTGATCCGCCACATGCTGAAGGACGTGGAGGACGGGAAGTACGACGGGTACCCCCTGCTGGGGATCCGCACCGGCACCCTGGAGAACGACGCCCTGCGGGCGTGGCTCGAGGTACCCGAGGGGGAGTCCGGGGTCGTGGTGCTGAAGACCTTGCCCTTCTCCTCGGCCGAGGGGCTCCTGAAGCGGGACGACGTGATCCACCGGATCGACGAGTACAAGGTGGAGAACGACGGGACGGTGAAGGTGGGGGACGAGTTCCTGGAGCTGACCTTCGTGATCCAGGAGAAGTACGTGGGCGACACGATCCACCTCAAGGTGCGCCGGGACGGGAAGCTCCTGGACGTCCCGGTCACCCTGAAGAAGTGGGACGTGATGATGAAGCCCGCCACGATCTACGGGGGCCGCCCGGAGTACCTGGTCCTCGGAGGCTACGTCTTCGTGCCTCTCACCCGGAACTACGCGAACCGCTCCGGCTGGCGGACGGCGCTCCACACGTGGCTCGACGAGTTCTACTGGTCGAAGATCGACGACTGGCCGGGCGTCGACCAGCTCGTGATCCTCTCGCGCGTGCTCCGGCACGACAGCACGCGGTATCGCAACTACAGCAACGCGGTGGTCCGTACGGTGAACGGCAAGATGCCGAGGGACTTCGCCGACTTCGTGAGGATGCTGGAGCGGAACGAGGTCTCCCGCATCGAGTTCGAGGGCATGGACATCGAGCCGCTCATCCTGAACCGGGAGAGGATCCGGTCCGTGCACCGGGAGATCCTCGAGCAGTACGGGATCAAGGAAGACCGCCACCTGAAGGGAGGTGAGTGATGCGGGCCCGCAAGCTCTTCCCCGCGGGCGGCGCCCTGGGCGCCGCCGCGATCCTCCTCCTGGGCCTCGCCACCCGCCCCGCGGCGGCCGAGGATATCACTCCGAAGGTGCGGGCGGCGCTGGTGAAGGTCTACACCACGAGCCAGGGCTGGGACCACAACACCCCCTGGAACAAGTACGTCCCCCGCAACAACGTGTCCCGCGGGGTGATGGTGAAGCCGGGGGTGGTGCTCACCACGAGCACGGGCATGGCGGACAACATCCTCGTCGAGGTCTCGGTGGCGAACAGCGCCCGGCGGTACCCGGCGAAGCTCATCCACAAGGACCTGGGCATCGGCCTGGCCCTCGTGAAGATCGAGGACGAGGAGCTGGCGAAGCGGATGGCGCCCCTGCCGCTCGGGGACCCCATCACGCTGGACGCGGAGATCGAGGCGTGGCAGATCGGCTCCAGCGACCTCGTGGAGAAGCGGACGGGGAAGGTGATGAAGGTCAGCCCCTCGGGGGCCCGCCTGAACCTCACCATCAAGACGAACCTCTCCGACCGGGGGAACGGCCAGGTGGTGCTCAAGGACGGGAAGATCGTGGGGCTCGTGATCGGGACCTACGCCTACCGCCAGGAGGGGACCGTTCTCAGCATCGAGACGATCCGGCACTACCTGGACGACTGGGCGAGCGGCGACTACAAGGGCTTCGGGGCCGGGGGGCTCTGGTGGCACAAGCTCCTCCGGGACGATCTCCGCTCGTGGTTCCAGGTGCCGGACGACGAGCACGGGGTGGTGGTCTCCCACGTGGTGCCCGGGCGGACGGGCTCCGCGGTGCTGAAGGAGGGGGACGTGATCACCTCCCTCGGCGGGCACGATCTCGACGACGAGGGGATGTTCCTGCACCCCCTGCACGGGCGCCTGCACATGAACTACCTGCTCCGCGGCTCGGTGAAGCCCGGTGACAAGCTGTCCGCCCGGATCCTCCGGAACGGCGAGCCGAGGGAGGTGGAGATCACGGTGCGGTCCTGGCCCCGCGAGGAGCAGCTCGTCCCCGCGAACGACTACGACATCCGGCCCAAGTACCTGATCGTGGGCGGCCTCTTGGTCATGGAGCTCACCCAGCGCTCCGCGGTGGGCGGCCCCATCCTGAGCCGCTACAAGCAGCGCGCCTGGTGGGATCCCCAGGACACCCGCAAGAGGATCGTCTTCGGGTCCCGGGTGCTGGAGGACGAGGCGAACAAGGGGCTCGACGA
>JAOZQC010000536.1 GCA_029932425.1 Planctomycetota bacterium
CCCCGGGGGCCGGATGAGCTTCGCGGCGCAGATGCGGGAGCTGGCGGCGTCCCGCGAGCTCCTCTTCGCCCTCACCCGGCGCGAGATCCAGGTGCGGTACGCCCAGTCCTACCTGGGCGTGGCCTGGGCCGTCATCCACCCGTTCGCCTTCATGGTGGTCTTCACCGTGGTCCTGAAGCGGATCGGGGGCATCTCCACGGAGGGGCTGCCGGGCCCCATCTACTACTACGCGGGGCTCCTGCCCTGGACGCTGTTCGCCACGGGGTTCCAGCAGGGCACGCAGAGCGTGGTCGCCAACGCCAACCTCGTCCGGAAGGCCTACTTCCCCCGGGAGGCGTTTCCCATCGCCAGCGTGGCCGCCTCCCTCGTCGACCACGCGGTGGCCTTCACCGTCTACCTCGCGCTCATGGCCATCTACCGGGTGACCCCCTCCTGGCATCTCGTGCTCCTGGTCCCGGTGGCGGCGGTGACCTGCCTCCTCTCGCTGGGTTCCGGTCTCCTCCTGGCCCCGGTCAACGTGAAGTACCGCGACATCCGCCACGTCCTGCCCCTCCTCGTCCAGCTCCTGATGTTCGCCACCGTGATCATCCCCGTGAGCCAGGTGAGGGGAACCCCCTACGAGTGGCTCTTCCGCCTGAACCCCCTCATCGGACCCGTGCAGGCCTACCGCGACCTCACCGCGCACCACGAGCTGAGGGAGATCGGCCTCCTCGCCTGGTCGGCGGGTTTCGGGGTGGTGCTGCTCCTCCTCGCGTACTGGCGCTTCAAGCGGGCGGAAAGGACCTTCGCCGACATCATATGAGCCCCCGGCCCGCCATACGTTTCGAACGAGTGAGCAAGTCCTACCTCCTCGGCTTCCACGCCTACCGCTCCCTCCGCGGCCAGGTCTCCTCCGCGGTCTCCCGCCTGCTCCGGAGGAAGCGGGAGCCGGTCCGCCCCTACCTGGCCCTGGACGGGGTCTCCTTCGAGGTGGGGAAGGGCGAGAGCCTGGGGATCATCGGACCCAACGGGGCGGGGAAGAGCACCTGCCTGAAGCTGGCGGCCCGCATCACGTGGCCGTCCGAGGGGATCGTGGAGGTGGAGGGGAGGGTGGCCTCCCTCATCGAGGTGGGCACGGGGTTCCACCTGGAGCTCACGGGCCGGCAGAACGTCTACCTGAACGGCTCCATCCTCGGGATGTCCCGGCGGGAGGTGGCGAAGAAGTTCGACCGGATCCTGGAGTTCAGCGGGATCGGCGAGTTCATCGACACCCCGGTGAAGAAGTACTCGTCCGGCATGTACGCCCGCCTGGGGTTCTCCGTGGCCGCCCACCTGGAGCCCGACGTGTTCCTCGTGGACGAGGTGCTCTCGGTGGGGGACTTCGGGTTCCAGCAGAAGTGCATCCGGCACATGGAGGAGCTGCGCCGGCGGGGCACCACCATCGTCTTCGTCTCCCACAACCTCCAGAGCGTGGCCTCCCTCTGCGACCGGGGGATCCTCATCGACCGGGGGAAGATCGTCTACGACGGGGACGTGGGGGAGGCCATCAGCCGCTTCAACGCCCTCCTCACGAGCCGCCGTCCCAAGCTGACGAGGAAGGGGCTCCCCAGCCGCGAGGTGCAGGAGGAGGAGGAGGGCGAGCGGGCCTGCACCATCGAGGAGGTGGTGCTGGTCTCGGGCGGCCGGCCCACGTTCACCATCCGGCCCGGCGAGGAGACGGAGGTGCGGATGACCGTCCTCTTCCGCCGGGAGGTGCGGGATCCGGGGGTGGCGCTCCACGTACACAACCCCATCGGGGTCAAGACCTTCGACCTGAACACCGCCCGCGGTCGCTCGGCCCTCGGGACTTTCCGGCCGGGGGAGCGGGTGGTCTTCCGGATCCGCCTCCGTCCCGTCCTCGTGCGGGCGCAGTACCGGGCCTCGGTGGGGCTGGTGGACCCGGAGAAGAGCACGTACCTGGACTGGCGGCAGGACGCTTTCGGCTTCTTCGTGGAGAACCCCTCCCCTTGTCGCGGGATCGCGGATCTCGGGGGAGAGGTGGAGGTGGAACGGACCTGAGGAGTCTCCCGCGGGGAGGCGGGAGTCCGGGGAAGGGAGGAGGACCATGACCGGGGGCCCCCGGCGGCTCTGGCACCGCCTGCGGTACGGGGTGAGGCGGTGGCCTCCCCCCGCGATGATCGGACCCGAGCGGGCGGACATCCGCGCCCGCGTGGCGTTCCTCTCCGCGCTGGACGCCGGGCTCGAGGAGCGGGACTACCCGGAGACCCCCTACTACCGCTTCCTCGAGAGCCTCGAGAGCTGGTCTCCGGTGCGGGCCCGGACCGCGGCGCGCGGTTTCGTGGAGCTCTACCGCTCCCTCCGCGAGGAGGGCTACCTGGGGGGAGGGCACGGCGCGGACCACATCCTCCTGGCCCGGATGCCGAACCCCTACCGGACCCATGTCCCTCCCCCCTCGGAGGGACGGCCCGGTATGCTGGTCCCCCGGCGGACGGCGCTGGCCCGCGGCGCCCACCGGCTGGCGATCCTCGTGCACCTGGGGATCGAGAGGGCGCCGGTGAGGGTGCTCCGGATGCCCGGGTTCCGCGCGCCGGACTACACGACCTACATGGAGGAGCGCGGTCTGCTCATCGATTGACGGCGGACGGAGAGGAGCGGGATGCTTCCGGGCTTTCTCATCATCGGCGCACAGAAGGGGGGGACGACCACTCTCCACGGGCTCCTGAGCCGGCATCCCCGTCTCGTGCCGGGAAGCAGGAAGGAGATACGCTTCTACCACCGTCACTTCCATCGCGGGGTGGACGGGTACCGGGGCCATTTCCCTCCCCTTCCCGCGGGGT
>JAOZQC010000537.1 GCA_029932425.1 Planctomycetota bacterium
AAGGCCGGTGGCGTCGGCCAGGGCCCCCACGAGGCGGGCCTCGTCCACCCCCTCCTCCTCGAGGAGCAGGTCCACCAGCGAGCGCCCGGCCTCCCGCTGGCGCCCGCGGACCCGGTCGAGCACCTCCTCGGTCATCACCCCGCGGTCGAGGAGGATCGTCTCGATGCGGCTCCGGTGGACGGAGGGTTCCGCGTGTTCCGTGCCGTCACTCGTCATGGAGTTCCACCTTCACGTCGTCGAACGTGGCCGCGCTCCGCCCCCACGTGCGCAGGCCGATCCCGCCCGCCTTGAACGTGGAGTCGCTGCCCTTCAGGACCTCCCGGCCGTCGATGGAGGCGATGAAGGTGTCGCCCCGCACCGTGACGCTCACCTCCCGCTCGGCGCCGAACCAGTCGTAGCCCTTCGGCGCCCAGACCCTCGCAAAGGGTCTCCGCTCCCGGCCGTGGACCACCTTGCGGAAGAGGAACGCGCCCCGGCCGTAGCCGGGGTCGTACTGGAAGATGTACGCGTCCGCCTTCTTGACCTTCGAGGCCCGGAAGTAGACGCCGTACCCCTTGCCCCTCTCCAGCTTGGCCTTCACCGACACCGTGTAGTCCGTCCACTCCTCCGAGCCCGCGAAGGACCGGTGCTCCCCGCCGCGGCGGCGGCTCCCCGCCCGGTACTTGCCGTCCACCACCTCCCAGTACCGGCCCCTCGTCTCCGTCCAGCCCACGGCCTCCGCCTCGCGGAAATCGTAGGAAAAGGCGTAGCGGTCCTCCTCCTCCTCGGTCGTCGTCCCCCGGTTCCAGGCGCGGATGCGCGTGTGGGGCCCGTGGATGGAGCACACGAGCTGCTGGTGCGCGTAGTCGAGTTCGGGATCGATCACGGACCAGGTGAGAATGCCCCCCGCGGGGCAGGTCACGCGGGTCAGGTACTTCTTGTCCACCAGCTCGTCGAGGGAGAGGCTCGGGCGCCCCTCCCGGTGGTAGAAGAGCTGCTCCTCGTCCTCGTAGAGCGTGCGGTTCTTCTCGCAGACGGTGGCCCGGGCTTCCCGGAGACCCGCCTGCGCGTTCAGGACGTAGATCCCCCCCAGGATGCCGAGGATCCCGACCACGATCATCAGCTCCACCAGGGTGAACCCCCCCTCGTCTCGCCGGGCCATCATTCCTCACCTCCGGAGCCCGAGAGGCGGACCCGGGGCGGCCCGTATCTCTGCGACAGGAAGATCGCCGCCCGCCGGTGGGCTTCGGGCTTGGGGCAGGCGATCCGGTAGGACCCGTCCGCGCCCTTCTCGTAGATCCACTTGCCGCCGCAGCCGGGGCAGGTCGCGGGAGCCCCCCTCAGCTCCCCGAGAGTGGCCGGGAGCTTCCCTCCGTGCCGGTAGCGATACTCGTCGAGGGCGGCCCGGACCTCCCAGAGTCCGCGGATGGCCTCGTCAAGGCCGGGGGCGTCCTCCCCGAGGGGCCCGAGGGCGTAGGGTCTCGGCTTCTCCATCGGGCCCGCGGCCACCTGGAACCAGACGAAGCAGAGGCCGGCGGCCACGAGACCGAGCCCGATCCAGCCGGCCCGCCTCCGCCACTTCTCGGACGTCGTGCGATCCACGGAAGCCGCCCGGAGGGCGGCCGCCTCCTTCTCGTCCACCGTGCGGCTCGCCTCGTCGAGGGTCGCCCGGTACCGGCATCTCCGGCAGGTCGTCTCCCCGCCGGGGCCTGCTCCCACCTCTTCCGCCGGAACCTCCGCTCCACAGATCCGGCACCGGCCCCCGGTCTTCCCGTTCTCCTCGAGCTCGAGGGGGGCCCCGACCTCCTCCGGCATGCTCATGTCAAACCTCTGGACTCGAAACACGCGGTCGGCCGGCCCGTTCTTCTTCCGGGATTCGCATCGGCCATTCCGGCCCCGGGAGCCGGGCCCGGCGGACCGGCCGCCCGGTCACTCCGGCCGGAGCACGTGGACCCGGCCGAAGCCCGCCGCCTCCAGGGCCAGGGCGGCCTCCAGGAGGTCCGGGGACGGGGCCCCGGCCCCGAGGAGGACGAGGGAGGTGTCGCGTCCCTGCGGGAGGTCGGGGAGCGCGCCCGCGGGGTCCGCGAGGAGGGCGGAGACGGGGACGTTCCGGGCTCCGGGCAGGTGGCCGGCCGCGTACTCCTCCGGGGAGCGCGTGTCCACCGCCACCGCGCCGTCCTCGATCATCAGGAGCACGAAGTCCGCGTCCGAGACCTCGGTGAACCGCCCCGCCCCCCGCCAGGCGGAGACCCCGCCCGGGAACCAGCGCACGTTCCGGTACCCCCGCGCCACGGCCTCCCGGGCCGCATCATCGCTCGACGTTCACCCCACCCCCTCGCAGAAGAAGACGATCCGCGCCTCCCGGTCCCTCGGCAGGGCCTTCTTCCTGCGCTTCCTCCCCAGGACCCAGGGGATGGAGACGGCCCCCGGGAGGGTCGCCCGGCCGTACCGCTCCGCGGGCCGGGTGTCGACGAGGAGCAGGTCGTCGAGGCGCCCGTCGGAGAGGAGATCGGGGAGGATCTCCTCCCGGAGAACCTCCCCCTCCACCTCGGGGAAGAGGACGAGCTTCAGGCGCCGGGACCTCCGCCGCCGGCCGGGGGGGTCGAGGACGGTGACCCGGAAGCGGATCCGGCCCGCGAACACGGGCCCGAGGGCGGCCGCCGCGTCCCAGTGGAGCACGAGCGGGAGACCCTCCGGCGAGGAGGGAACGCCCGCCAGGGCCGCCGGCCCCTCCCCGGGAGCCGCGGGGAACCAGCCCCCGTGCCCCCGGGCCCGGGCCTCGAGGAGGAGGTCCGCCGGGCGCGAGGCCGCGTCCCTCACCCTCCGGGTGCGGT
>JAOZQC010000538.1 GCA_029932425.1 Planctomycetota bacterium
GGGCGGCTCCGCCGGAGGGAGCCCGCCAGGGCGCGGAAGCCCTTCTCCGCGGCGGCCACCTCCGCGGCGGGGCCCACCATCTTCAGGAAGACGGTGTAGCCGCCGTCGGTCATCGCGGTCCCCAGCAGCCGGTGGTCCTTCGCGGTCTCCTCCCCTCCCATCCCGGAGAAGGTGCCCGTCACGTCCAGCAGCGGGGCGGCGTGTCCCAGGAAGGGAATCCGGGGGAGCCGCTTCATCTCCTCCTCGGTGAGGGGCGGCTTTCCCATCTGCCGTCGCCAGCGGTTCAGGTTGGCGGCGAGGCCGCCCCCCGTTCCCCGGAGCACGCTCACGTAGCACCGCATGTCCGGCGCCTTCCCCACGCGGAAGTTCCCGGGGCGGCTCGGAGTGGGGGGAAGCTCCTCCCACCCCTCGGGCAGGGTCCAGGCGTAGGCGGGGGGCTCCGCTTCCGGCGCCCGCCGCGCGCGGAACCCGAAGCGGTCGGCGCTGTCGAAGCCGCCCGGCGGCAGGACCTCCCCCTTCTCGACGGTCCGCGTGGCGGTGATCTCCACGGGTCCCTCGTCCGGCCCGCAGGCCGGGAGCAGGAGGAGGAGGGCGGCCAGCGCCGGGAGAAGCGCCGGCACGCGGGGGACCCCGGGGGGGGCCTGTGCGGGGGAACCGTTCATCGCCGTACCTCGTGGCGGCCGGGAGGCGACCGGGAGCAGTTTCTGTCCAGGCGGGTCGCGGAGGATGTTAGGGGAGCCCCCGGGCCCCGCCAAGGCATTTCCCCCGCCGTCTTCACCTCACGGGAAGCACGATCTCCTGGCGGAGATCCGCCGGTTCCCCCGCGTCCGGATCGGAGAGGATGCGGTGGCGGGGCAGACCGGCGACCTCGAGACCCAGCGCCGCCGCGCGCCGCCGGAGGGGGACATAGAGGCTGTCGTCCCGCGGATAGGGGCCGGTGAAGGGCATGGCCAGGACCTCGCCCGCCCCGCGCTGACCCGCCCGGGAACCCGGCAGGAGGTCCCCGCCCCCCGGCTCCTCGGAGAAGCTCACCGGGACCAGGGTCTCCATCACCGCCCTCCCGCGCTCGTCGGGGAACCGCCGGAACACCCGCTCGATCGGACCCCGCGCCCGGGCGTGGGCCCGGGCCAGGCTCTCCCGCAGGAAGTGGTCCACCCGGGCCAGGTCCGTGAGAGGCCCCTCGTGCACCACGCGCACCAGGCGGGCCCCCCGCTCCCGCCGGCGGACGATCTCCCCCGCGGAGCCCGGGCCCCGGTCCCCGGGCCGGGAGAAGATCGGGGCGTCCTCTCCCACGTCTCCCACCCGGGCCGCGACGGGCGCGAGCTCGAACGTCTCCGCCCCCTCCCGGAGGGTGATCGTCACCTTCGCGGGAAGCCGGAGGCCCCCGAAGCTCCGCTCCCCGGAGAGCGCGAGGGCCTCGCCCGGCGCCGGGAGGACGGGCTCCCCCCGCAGGAGGCTCCGGAGGACCGCGCGCCACCGCCGGATCTCCCCGGCCTCCCCGGCGGGGAGGTCCGCCACCGCGGCCCCCGCCCGGAGCCAGGCCCGCCCCCCCTCGAGCGCGAACCGGTGCACCACCCCGTCCCGCACCGTGCGGCCCGCCAGCCGGTCCGGAGGCGCCAGGAGGAGGTCGGCGCGGAAGGTCGCCTTCCCGCCGGGCGTTCTCGCGATCCCCTCGAGAACGATGCGCACGGGCCGGTCGGGAACGGGGCGGGAGACGGGGCCGCGCGCGGAATCCCGCCCCTCGCCGCACCCGGAGAGCAGCGGCGCGAGAGCGAGGAGGAGCGGGAGCATCCCGCTCCGCGGGCCCTTCCCTCCGGCGCTTCCCGTCGCTATCATCTCGGTGGTGCTCCCATGGAAAAGATGTCGCGCAAGCTTATCGAACTGATCGCGGATCGCTTCAAGCTGCTCGCCAGCCCCACCCGGATCGAGATCCTCCAGCACATCTGCGACGGGGAGCGGACGGTGGGGGAGCTGGTGGAGCTCACGGGCCACAAGCAGGCCAACGTCTCCAAGCAGCTCGGACTCCTCGATCGGGCGGGGCTCGTCCGGCGCCGGGTGGAGGGCAATCACGTCTACTACACGGTGGCCGACGCCTCGCTCCCGCAGCTTTGCGAGATCATGCGCGAGAGCCTGAAGATGCACCGGGACGAGCTGCTGACGACCCTCGAGGAGTGATGATCCGGGCGGGGAGCGCACCTCGCCGCCGTCCCGCGGAGGACGCATGAGAGGAAAGCTCCACAACCTCATCTTCCTCGGGATGGTGGTGGGACTCCTCGCCGGTCTCGGCCTTCACCACGCCGCCCGCTCCGCCGCGGAGGCGGGCCGGCCCCCGCCGGGGTGGGTCTCCTCCACCCTCTGGTGGCTCGACCTCCTGGGGCCCACGATCTTCATGGGGGCGTTGAAGATGATCATCGCCCCCCTGATCCTCGCCAGCATCGTGGCGGGGGTGACGAGCCTCCCCGACATGAAGGAGCTGGGGGCGATCGGCTGGAAGACCCTCGCCTACTACGTCTGCACCACCTCGATCGCGGTGATCATCGGCCTGGTCTTCGTGCTCGCGATCCAGCCCGGGAAGAAGGGCGCCGCGGTCCGGGTGCGGGAGCGGCGGGCGGCGGAGATCCGGCGCTGGAAGAGCGAGTACGAGGCGGCCGCGGGGCGCCCGGCCTTCGACGCCGAGGGCCGGGCGGAGCCGGGATTCCTCTCCTTCGTGGCCGGGAAGTCCGGGGCCGAGGTCTCCCGGGGGGGCGAGGCTTCCCGGTACTCCCGGCTCGCGGGCTCCCGGGAGCGGACGGCGGGCGACCTCTTCC
>JAOZQC010000539.1 GCA_029932425.1 Planctomycetota bacterium
AGGGCCCGGTACTCGCGCCCGGGACCCACGGAGACGGAGGTGAGGAGCCGGAGCAGCGGGTGGAGGGCGGCGGCCTTCGGCTTCTGGCCGCGCGCGGGAACGGCCGCGGCGCACAGGACGGCCAGGAGGATCGGCACCCGGCACCATCGCATGAGACACTCTCCTCGCCCCCCATTATAACGCCGGGGAGCGGGGGTGGGCGGCGGCGGCCCCGGGAAGTCTCCGGGACCCCGGCCGCGCCGAGAGCACGTCGCGGTACAGCGAGTCGTAGGCCCGGATCATCCGCGGGAGGCCGAAGTGCTCCTCGGTCCGGAGCCGCGCCGCCCGGCCCATGCGCCGCCGGAGGGGGGGGTGATCCAGGATCTCCCCCAGGGCCGCGGCCAGGGCCTCCGCATCCCCCGCCGGGACGAGACGGCCCGTGACCCCTTCTTCCACCACCCGCAGGTTGCCGCCCACCCGGGTGGCCACCAGGGGGAGCCCGGAGGCCCCCGCCTCGAGGAGGGTGTTGGAGAGCCCCTCGGACCGGCTGGGCAGCGCGAACACGTCGAACGCCGGGTAGACCTCCTCCGGGGCCTCGCGGGGACCCGGGAGGATCACCCGGTCCCCCCCCCCGAGATCCCGGGCGAGGTCCAGGAGGGGTTCCCGCGCGGGTCCCTCCCCCACGATGACCAGCCGGAGGTCCGGCCGCAGGGGCCGGAGGCGGGCGAACGCCCGGACGAGCACCGGGTAGCCCTTCACGGGGTCCAGGCGGCCCACGGATCCAATCCAGCGGCCGCGTGCGGGGAGGCCCAGGCGGATCCGGAAGGGGCGCCGGCTGCGCCGCACGCGGAACCTCTCCGTGTCCACCCCGTTCTCGATGACCGTCACCTTGCCCCGGGCGGGACCCACCCGGCGGAGGATGCCCTGGAGCAAAGAATCGCTCACCGCCACGATCCGGTCCGCCAGGCGGTAGAGGATCCGCCGGCCCGCCACCCGCCGCCGCTTCATCACCGGCACCTCGTCCGCGTTCACCCCGTGCTCCCCGTGCACCACCCCGGGGACCCCCGCCAGGCGGGCGGCGAAGACCCCCTCGATCGTGGACCAGTTCCGGGTGTGCACGAGCGCCGGGCCCAGCCGCCGGAAGAGGAGCGAGAGGCGGAGCGGCAGGAGCGGGTCGTTCCCCTCCCGCTTCCCCACCGAGAGGCAGGGGACGCCGGGCCGGCGGATCCGGGCCCGGAGCGACCACACGGGCCTCAGGGTCACGATCGCGAACCGGTACCGCTCGGCGGGAAGCCGGTTCACGAGGTTCACCACCCCGTTCTCCACTCCCCCCGTGCCGAGGGAGTTCACCACCTGGACGATGAGGGGGCGCGGGTCCACAGTGGCCTATCGGGAAAGCCTCCGGCCCCCCTTGACCGGCAACCGGGCCCTGCGGGGGAGGCGGAGGGCCGGGGGCGGGGCGGAAAGGCGCTGCCCGCCGCGGCCCTCCCGGGCCGCGATGACCGGGGACCCCGCCCGGGCGAACGACAAGGCCTACGGATCCTCGGGGCGGCCCTCCTCCTCCCGGGGGACCAGGAGGCGCCTGAGGGTCCTCTTCACCTTCAGATGGTCGAGGAGGTTCGAGAGGATGCGCTGTTTCTCCGCCTCCACCTCCTCCGGCGAGAGGCCGGGGACGGGGAGTTGACCGCCCGCCATCACCTGGTGCCCGCCGCAGGAGCCCGTGCCCTCCAGGGCGGCGGCGATCGCCTCCCCCGCCCCCGGGGACTCCTCCGAGGAGCGGAGCGAGAGGTAGATCGTCTCCCCGAACTCCCCCACCACGAAGCTGCAGCGCATGCCCTCCAGCCGGAGGAGGAAGTCGGCCATCTCCGCCACCATGTCCGGGACCTCGATGGGACCGAGGTCGGAGTAGATCACGTTGTGGTAGATCACGGCGCGCTCGATGGCCTTCTCGAAGACGCGGAAGTAGTTCTCCGGCACCCGCGCGCCCTCGATGCGGGACATGATGCGCTTGTCCGCCCGGGGGTAGAGCCAGGAGTAGACGCGGATGTCGGCGTCGCTCGTCTCGCGGCCCAGGTCCTGCGTCTCGGCCTTGATGCCGTAGGCGAGGGCGGTGGCCACCTCGCCGGGGATGGGGATGCCGTTCTCGGAGAAGATCTCGCCCACGATGGTGGCGGTGGCCCCGTAGCCCTCCTCCAGCACCCGGAACTCCACCGATTCCGGCACCGACCCCTCCCGGGGGGGATGGTGGTCGATCACGATCTGCGGCACCACGTCCGCGGGCATCGGGTTGTAGCGGAAGCCCGGCTGGGAATCGACCATGGCGATGAGGTCGAAGCTCCGGTAGTCGATCTTGTCCCCGGGGACCATCTGGACCTTCAGGTACCGGAGCATGGCGCGGTTCTCGGAGCGGCCCACGATGCCGCCGAAGGCGATCCGGGCCGCGTGGCCGTTGTAGCGCTGGAAGAGGTAGCGGAGACCCACCGCGCTGGCGATGCAGTCCGGATCCGGGTTGTTGTGGGTCTGGATGAGGAAGGACTTCCTGCCCCGGAAGACCTCGATGAGCCGGAGGAGTCGGTCAGGCCGCCGGATGGTCGAGTTCCTCGAGGTACTTCTCCGCCGCCACGGCCGCGGTGGTTCCGTCCCCCACCGCGTTGGTGACCTGGCGACAGAGCTGGTCGCGGACGTCCCCCACCGCGTAGATGCCGGGGACGTTCGTCCGCATCCACGTGTCCGTGACGAGGTAGCCTCCCTCCGTCTTCTCGAGCTCGTCCGGGAGGAAGTCGATGTTGGGGCGGAAGCCGAAGAGGGGGACGAGCGCGCCCGTC
>JAOZQC010000060.1 GCA_029932425.1 Planctomycetota bacterium
GCGGGGCGGCCGGCGCCGCGCCCCCCCGCCCTCGGGGACCGGAAGCTCCTCGTGCACTGCTTCATGGATCCCCGGCTCACCGCCCTTCTCCCCCGGGCCATGGGGGTGGCGCCGGAGGAGATGTACCAGGTCCGCAACGCCGGGAACCGGGTGCCGGGTCCCACGGGGGATCCGGTCCGATCCCTCGCCGCCACGCTGGTGCTGGGCGGGGCCGAGGAGGTGTTCGTGATCGGTCACACGGACTGCCTCATGCGGCGCTCCACCACCGGCGACTTCGTGGCCGGCATGCGAAGGGCCGGCGTCTCCCGGTCCGCGCTCTCCGGGACGGACGTGCACGGGTGGTTCGGGATCCTCTCGAGCGAGCGGGGCAACGCGATCGAGGCCGCGGCGGCCCTCCGGAAGAACCCCGCCCTCCCCCCCGGGACGCCCGTCCATGCCCTCCTGGTGGACACCGCCACGGGCCGGCTGGAGCTCCTGTCCCGGGGAAGGGCCGGGGCGGGGGGTGCGGGGAGGGAGGGCGCTCCCGCGCCCCCGCCGGAGCTCGCTCCCCCTCCGCCTCCCCTCCCGCCGGCACCCGGGAGGCCGCCCCCCCCTCCCCCGCCGCCCCCTCCTCCTCCCGCGCGGCGGGAGGATCCCCCCGCCCCGGTTCCGGAGGACGGAGAGCCGTAGCCCCCGTCCCGCCCCCCTGGCGGATTCTTCCCCGGCGGGGTGGATGCGGTGCGCTATATTCGGTGCGGTTCGGGCGGGGCGAAGGCGAGCGGGACGATGCTCCCTCCCCCTCCCGGTTCGATCGCTGACCCCCGGAGGATCCCATGCGTCTCGTACGGATCCCGGCCCTCGCGGCGCTCCTCTTCTTCCTCTCGCCCGGCTTCTTGAGAGCCGGGCAGGAGGTCCTGGACCTCGATCCCCTCGCCGACAAGGACCTCAGGTGGTTCAAGGTGGAGGGACCGGGCCAGTGGAGCATCGACGACAAGTCGGACGATGTCTACACCCTCATCGTCTGCCCCAAGTGCAAGCAGGACACCTCCCTCGTCTTCGTCCGCCGGAAGTTCAAGCACGGTTTCCAGGTGCGGCTGAACGTGACGGGGGGAAGCCGGTACAAGGGCCTCGAGCTGTTCGTCGTCCCCCCGGAGGGCGACTGGATCCCCGTCCCCTTCAAGGCTCGCGTCCTGGGGAAGAAAGGCTGGCACGAGCTGACGCTCACCGTGCACCAGGGCAAGGCCCACGCCCAGGTGGACGAGGAGCGGGGCGAGGACGTGGAAGTGCCCGGGGACCGGGAGCTGACCTTCGCCATCAAGCTCCGCAAGCGGCACGAAGCCCGCTTCACCTTCCGGAAGCCGCCGATCCGCTTCCTGTCCGTGAGCGAGGAGCAGATGAAGCCCGAGAAGGGTTTCGTGCGGATCTACGACGGGAAGAGCGACGAGGGGTGGGAGCAGTTCCCGAAGGACGCGAACTGCTTCAAGTTCCTGGACCAGAGGATCGAGGCACGGGTCCCCGCCCGCCAGAAGGAGGCGGGGCGGCTCGTCTTCACCCACGCGCTCTTCACGGACTTCACGTTGCGGCTCCGCGCGGCCACCGGGGCCCAGGGCCTGGTCCTCGTCGCCCGCCTGGGGAGCCAGGACGGCCGCGTGCGGCCCACCTTCGCCTCGATCGAGGGTTACTTCTCCGGCGACCGGGACTGGAACGACGTGGAGTGGTCGGTGAAGGGGAAGACCGTCACCCTCAAGGTGAACGGGAGCCGGGTGTGGCAGCAGCCCGTCACGAACGACAACCCCGTGCCCGTCTTCATCCTGGTGCAGCGGGGAGGCCGGGCGAAGCTCCGGGACATCCGGGTCTCGGGCCGCCCCGTCCGCTACGGTCCCGCCTGGACGAAGTACGTGAGGGAGAGCGGCGCCGCCGGCGGGGGGCCGGACCGGAGCGGGCCGGGCGCGAAACCGGGGGCGGGCGCGAAACCGGGGGCGGGGGGCAGGTTCGGAGGGCGGCGCGGACCGGCCACGCGCGTGCTCTTCGACGGCAAGAGCATCGACGACTGGCGGAAGGCGCCCTCGTCCGGGGTCTGGAGCGTGGTGGACGGGAAGCTCGTGGGGCTCACGCTGGAGAGGAAGACCGGCGGCGAGATCCTGTACGGGAAGCTCGTCTTCACGGACTACCGGATCGTGTTCAAGGTCCAGAACGGCACGGCGGGGGCGAAGTTCATCGCGCGCCGGGTCCCCCCCCAGGTGGCGAAGAAGCCCGAGGTGGCGGTGGAGATCAAGCCGGACTGGCTCACCGGCGAGTGGACGGAGTTCGAGGCGACGGTCATCGACACGAAGCTCACCCTCAAGGCGGGGGGGAAGGTCGTGGCGAACGCCGTCGTGCCCGAGGAGCAGGGCTTCATCGGGTTCCGGATCGGCCCGAACTCCGCCATCGGCCTGAAGGACATCGCCTGGCACCGGCCCTGAGCCCGCGGCCCGGACCGGGACGACGGAGCGACTACATCCCGAGGTGAAGGAAATGGCGCAGGACCGATACGACCGCCGGGGGGACGATTTCTCCCGCCGGAGCCACAACCGCGTGGCCCTCTTCCTCGACTACGAGAACCTCCGCAAGTCCATCGAGCACCACTTCCACCCGGCCCCCTCGCCCCAGCTCCTGTGCGAGAAGCTCTTCGATCTCGCCGCGCGGTTCGGCCACGTGCTCCTCGCGAACGCCTACGCCGACTGGTCCATCTCCGAGACCGATCCGCGGGAGTTCCGGCGGCGGCAGATCGAGCCCCGCCTCGTGCTCACCAAGGAGAACGGGGACGACCGGACGGACATCACCATGTCCCTCGACGCCCTGGAGACCCTCTTCGCGGAGCCGGAGATCGACGTGTATGTCATCGCGTCCGGGGACTCCGACTTCCACGACCTCCTCCAGCGGCTCCGGAGGCGGGGGAAGCGCATCGTGGTCTGCGGGGCCCGGAGCGACACCGGCCGGGAGCTGATCCGCGGCTCCGACAAGTTCGTGTCGCTGGAGGAGCTGCTGGGGGTCCGGGCCTCGAAGCCGCCGCAGCCCGTGGACTGGGAGACCTACGACTGGACCGGCTTCGTCCGCCTGATCCGCGACCTGGACCGGAAGCTCAACTTCGTGGGCCTCCGCTACGTGGCCACGAAGGTGCTGAACCCCCACAACTGCGGCCTCTCCGACCGCCACCAGAAGCAGGACCTCCTGAACCGGGCGATCGACATGGGCATCATCGAGCCCTACCAGGTCGACAACATCGAGGAGGGAGGGGAGCCGGTGAGCGCCTGCCGCCTGAACCCGGACCATCCCATCGTGAAGGAGATCCTGGCCCGCGACGAGGAGAAGACCGGCGAGGAGGCCGCGGCGGGTCCGGGCCCGGAGGCGGAGCCGGACTCCGAGGGCAACTCGAGCCGCCGGATCCCCACCATCAACCGCCCCCGCCGCTCCTCCGTGGAGGCCGACGAGGTGGGCCGCCCCGGCGAGCACTGAGCCGCCGGCGCGGGGTCTCTTCCCCGGCCCTTCGATCCGGGCCGCGGCGTCCCGGCCGGGGCCTTCCCTTCCGGCCCGGCGCCTCGCCCGGGAGGGTGCGCCTCCTCCGCCCGCGGGGGGGAAGACCCGGGGCCGGCCGGCGGGGCCTCACTTCACGAGGCCCGTCCAGTCCACCACCCGCCACCGCCCCCGCACCCGGTCGAGGAGGAGGTTCCGGTAGCTCGTGCCTTCCGGCGAGTCCACGCGGACGCGAACCAGGCGGAAGCCGCGGGCGGGCTCGCTCGCCCTCGTGACCAGGGAGAGATGCCCGGGAACCCGTTCCACCCCGCCCTCGGAGACGCGGCGGGCCGGGCTCCCCGCGAGCCAGGGGAGGGCGGACCGGGGATCCCCGCGGTTCAGGGCGTCGATCACCTTCTCCGCCGCGACCACCTCGTCCGGGGGCGCGTAGTCGGCGGGATCCTCCGCCGCGAAGCTCGCCGCCGCCTTCCGCAGGTCCTCCTCGGTCACCTCCAGGTACTCGGGCGGGGTCTTCAGCTCGATCCAGGCCAGCCATCGCTTGCCGAGGGGACGCACCAGGACCCGCTTCTCGTAGGCCACGCGCTTCCCCGGACCGGGGTGCACCTGCGACACCCGCACCGCCGTCCACACCCGGCCCCGGATGACCACCTTCTCCACCGCGGGATCGGCCAGCCCGTACCCTCCCTGGCGCGCGGCCGTCGCCTCCTCCCTCAGGTACATCTCTCCCTGGGCCTGCGGAGGCCCCAGCTCGGCGGAGGAGAGCATCACCGCCAGGTAGCAGGTGATCTCCAGGCGGAGGCGCTCCCGGTCGCTCATTCCGGGCCTCAGGAACCGGGGGTGCTCGCTCCGGGGGCGGAGGCCGAGCCGCACCGCCCCCCGGGTGATGTCGGTGGAGATCACCCAGCCCTCGGGCACGGTGAGGCGGAAGCCGTGCGGGGAGTGCACGACCGGATCCATCACGGGGCGGGGAGGGGGGGGTGCGGAGGGGGAGGTGGGTGTCTCCGGGGCGGGGGTTGCGGGTTTCGGAGCCGGGGGCGGGGCCGCGGGGGGCGCCCCTTCCCGGACGCCGCGCAGGACCCCGTCCTCGGAAAGGACCACGATGCTCCCTCCCACCACCAGGGGCGGTGCGAGGGCGGCGGACCCGAGCGAGAGCCGCCAGCGCAACCGTCCGTCCGCCCGCCGGAGGGAGCAGAGGTCCCCGCTCGCGGTGGTGACGAGGAGGGACCGGTCGGCCACGGTGAGGAGCCGCACCTGCCCCGGGATCTCCGCGGTGAAGGCCGCGCGGCCCGAGCCCAGGTCCAGGGCGGTGAGGCGCCCGCCCACGAGCGCGTAGGCCCGGGCGGGATCCGCGCCGAGGAGATGGCCGTCGAGACGCGGCACCGGGTGCCTCCGGAGCACCTTTCCCCGGCCGGGGTCGAAGATCACGAGTTCCTTCCCCCCCCCGAGAGCGAGCAGGCCGCCCGAGGGGTTCAGGCGGCGTCCCGCGAAGGGGAGCGGGGAGGCGACGACCCCCAGGAGGCGCCGCCCGTCGTCGCTGATGATGAGGATCTTGCCCTTGCGGTCCGCCACCAGGATTCGGGATCCTACCCGGGCCAGCGGGGTGTCGGGCGTCATCTCCAGGGGGAGGCGCCCCCGCACGTGTCCGTCCGCGCCGCGGATGCCGAAGAGCCCGCGGCCCGCGCCGAAGACGTAGACCTCGTGGCGGTGGAGGAGCGGCGCCCCGCTGACGGGTCCCTCGATCCGCGCCTTCCACTGGGTGCGGCCCGTGCGCGGATGGAACCGGACCACGAGGCCTTCCGCGGTTCCCGCGTAGACCCCCCCCGCGTCCGCGGCCAGGCCGGTGACCTCCCGGCCCGGCTCCCCGTTGTGCCAGACCACCTGCCCGGTGGCGGGGTCCACGGCGGAGACGCCCCCCTTCCGCATGGCCACCACCGCGAGCCGGTCCGTGGCCGCGGGAAGGGCGCTCACCGAGACCCCCTTCAGGTGCCAGGCGGGGATCCCCGCCAGGGGCCCCTCCTCCCCGCCGGCCGGCTCCCCGGATCCCGGGCCCCGCCGGATCTCCTTCACGAGGCTCCGGTCGAACCGGATCTCGCCCATCTCCGTGCGGAGGACCACCTCCCGGGCGTTCTCGGAGACGATCTCCCCGGTGATCCTCGCGCCGGACCTGAGCACCACCTCGTCGCCGAGCACGAGCCCGGCGACCCCGACCAGGAAGAGAACCGCGACCGCTCTTCTCACCGCGCACCTCCACGACCTCATCGACCCCGGGGGCCCCGGGCTTGACCCGAAACGGACCCTTCCGGGCCCGTCCCCGAGGGGGCTCTGGTATCCTGTGCCGGTGCACGAGGATCGATCCCCCCGCCGCGTCTTCCTCCGGCGCGCCCTGCTCGCCAGCCTCGGCGTGGGCCTCGGGGGCGGCGTCTGGTCCACGCTCATCGAGCCCACCTGGCTCCAGGTCACCCGCCGCCGGATCGGGATCCCGGGCCTCTCGCCGTCCCTCGAGGGGCGGACGATCGCCCATCTCTCCGACCTCCATCTCGGCTTCGCCCCCGCCGGCTACCTCGAACGGTGCGCGGCCCGGGTGCGGGCGCTCGGCCCGGACCTCGTGTTGCTCACGGGAGACTACGTGGGCGGGAACCGCGAGGCCGACGCGGAACGGATCGCGGAGATCCTCGGCCGTCTCCACCCGCCGCTCGGGACCTTCGCGGTGTCCGGGAACCACGATTTCGGGGTGGTCCACCGGGGCGCGACGCCGGGGCGGGGACGGGTCCTCGACCATCTCCGCCGCCGGGGCGTCGAGGTCATCGACAACCGCGTCGTCCCCCTGGGCGGGGGCCGGGCGCCGACCTGGCTCGCGGGCCTCGGGGATCTCTGGGCGGGGCGGTGCCGCGTCCGGGAGACGTTCGCCCGCCTGCCTCCGAAAGGCCCCCGGATCGTCCTCGCCCACAACCCCGACAGCATCCCCGGCATCGCCCGGGAGGGGGCCGATCTCGTCCTCTCCGGGCACACCCACGGAGGGCAGGTGGACATTCCCCTCCTCGGCCCTCCGATCCTCCCCGTGCGGCTCCGGAAGTACTACTCGGGCCTCTACCGGGTGGGAGAGCGGACGCGGCTCTACGTCTCGAACGGCGTGGGCTGGCTCCGCCGCGTCCGGTTCAACGCCCGGCCCGAGATCGCCCTCCACACGCTTTTCGGGGAGTGACGAATCCTTTCCCGCGAAGGGGAACGGTCCGACAATCCGATGATGTGGGAGAGGGCCCGATGATACCGAGACTCCTGTCACGCCTGTTCGCCCGGATCCGCCTCTGCCGTTCCCCGGCGGGGTTGCCGCCGGGGACGATCGTGCTCTTCCCCGTGGACCCCCACCGGCTCGCCTGCGGCCTGGCGGGGATCGTGGAGGTGGTGCGGGACGAACCGGGGGAGCGGCCCGACCCCGCCCCCGCCCGGGCCGCGGCCGCCGCCCTCCCCGACCACGGCCTGGGACGGAGCGACGGCGAGGACTACGCGGGGGGCGAGCCGGCCCTGGCCGCCCTGGAATCCCTGGTGCGGGCGCTGCGGCTTCCCGCGGTCTTCCCGGTCCTCTACGACGACGCGGAGTACCGGGAGCGGCTCGCGGAGATCGCCCGGGCGGTGGACGCCTTCGCCGGGGAAGAGGCGGACCGCATGGACCGCGGCGAGGTCCTGCCCGACCCCGCCGTCCAGGAGGTGGTGAACGCCCGGCTCGTCCGCCTCCGGGACGCGGCCTGGGCCATCGAGCGCGAGCTCCTCGCGAACGTGGACCGGGTCCGGGAGCTCGTGGCGGGGCGCGAGGCCTCCCCGAAGGCGATCCGGGAGTACCGGAAGGCCAACCTCATCCTGAACGCCCTCGATCGCCTCGAGATCCGGGGCCGCGACTCCGCGGGCATCAGCTTCCAGGCGGCGTTCCCGGACGCCGCCGCCGCGGATCGACTCCTCGAGGGGTGTGCGGCGGAGGTGGCGGAACGCGCCGCCCGGCCCGACTTCACGGACGGGGCCCTCGCCCGGAGCGACGACGGGGCCGTGGTCACCCTCGTCTACAAGGTGGCGGCGGAGGTGGGGAAGCTCGGGGACAACGTGGCCGCGCTCCGGAAGAAGGTGGCCGCCGACGATCTCCTCCACGCCCTCCTCTCCCACCCGGAGGTCCAGGTTCTGGTGATGGCCCACACGCGGTGGGCCAGCAACGGGATCATCAACCTCGCCAACTGCCACCCCCTCGACAACGCCTGCGCGGAGGAGGCGGCCCCGCCCGCGCTGGGGGAGGGCCATCCCCGCGGCCCGCGCGCCCCGCGGATCCACGTGGCCCTGAACGGGGACATCGACAACTACCTCGCCCTCCGCCGCCGGTTCGAGGACGAGACGGGGCGCCGCCTGCCCGAACGGATCACCACGGACGCCAAGATCATCGCCCTCTGGATCGACCATTACCTCCGGAAGGGTCACGACCTCGAGGAGGCGTTCCTGCGGGCGGTGGCGGACTTCGAGGGCTCGGCGGCGATCCTCATGATGAGCGACCTGGAGCCCGGGCGACTCTTTCTCTCCCTCAAGGGCTCGGGGCAGTCCCTCTACGTGGGGCTCCCTCCGGAAGGCTACGTGGTGGCGTCCGAGATCTACGGGCTGGTGGAGGAGACGGACCGGTTCGTGAAGCTCTCGGGAGAGAAGGAGCGGGTTCCGGGGGACGGGCGGACCCGGGGCCAGGTCTTCGTCCTCGACCGCGGGCGGCGGGGGCCGGATGGAATCCGGGCGTTCGGCCACGACGGCGTCCCGATCCCCCTCGACGAGGACGCGGTGCAGGCGGCGGAGATCACCACCCGGGACGTGGACCGGGGGGACTTCCCCCACTACTTCCTGAAGGAGGTCGCCCAGGCCCACGCCTCGGTGGCGAAGACCCTCCGGGGCAAGTCCGACCGGGAGGGTCGGATCCGGTTCGGGGAGGAGACGATCGGCCCGCGCCTGGGAGAGGCTCTGGCCGGCGGCCGCCTGGCCCGGATCGCGGTGGTGGGGCAGGGAACGGCGGCGGTGGCGGCGCAGGGAGTGGCCGCGTTTCTCGGGGACTGCCTGGCGGGAAGCGGGATCCACGTGGCCGCCCTGAAGGCCTCGGAGCTCTCCGGCTTCGGGCTCCGGGACGAGATGTCCGACACCCTCGTCATCGCCGTCACCCAGTCCGGGGCCACCGCGGACACCAACCGGGCGGTGGACCTCGCCAAGGAGCGCGGCGCCCACACCCTGGCCATCGTGAACCGCCGCAACTCGGACATCACCTTCAAGACGGAGGGCGTTCTCTACACCTCCGACGGCCGGGACGTGGAGATGTCCGTGGCCTCCACCAAGGCCTTCTACAGCCAGGTGGCGGCGGGGGCGCTGCTGGGCCTGGCCCTGGGACGGAGGGCGGGAGCGCTGTCCGCCGGGGACGCCTCCCTCCGCATCGAGGAGCTCCGCGAGCTGCCCCGGCTCCTCCGGGAGGTCTTCGCCCTGGGGCCCCGCATCGAGGAGGCGGCCCGGACCCTGGCGCCCACCCGCCGGTACTGGGCGGTGGTGGGGTCCGGTCCGAACCGCATCGCCGCCGAGGAGGTCCGGATCAAGCTCTCGGAGCTCTGCTACAAGTCGATCTCCTCCGACTCCGTGGAGGACAAGAAGCACATCGACCTCTCCTCGGAGTCGCTCATGCTCGTGCTCGCGGCGGGGAACGGCGACGCGGTGCTCCGCGACCTGGCCAAGGACGTGGCGATCTTCAAGGCGCACCGGGCGCTGCCGGTGGTGTTCGCCACGCGGGGGGACCGCCGCTTCGACGCCTACGCGGCGGCGGTGATCGAGCTGCCGGAAGCGCCCCCCCTCCTCTCCATGATCCTCTGCACGATGGCCGGCCACCTCTTCGGCTACCACGCGGCCCGCGCCATCGACGAGGGGGCGCGGTTCCTGGGCCGGATCCGGTCGCTGGTGGTCCGGTCCCTCGATGCGAACGGCGGGATGATGCTCCGGGAGCTGGCCGACCTCCAGCGGGAGTACCGGGCGCGCCTGCGCTCCGGGACCTTCGCCTCCGCCCTGGAGGCGGAGACCGCGGCGGAGCTGCTGCTCCTTCTCAAGTACGCGGCGGGGGAGATCCCCCCCCTGAGCTTCGGAGAGGAGTACGGCCGGGGGGTGAGCGTGGCCGACATCCACTCCGCCCTCCTGGAGCACCTCGTCCGGGCCATCGACCAGACCTCCCGGCCCATCGACGCCATCAAGCACCAGGCCAAGATCGTCACCGTGGGTACGAGCCGCACCGAGGAGGAGCCGGAGGGGGTGATCTTCGCCGCCCTGGCCGCGGCGGGGCTCTCCTCGAAGGACATCCCCCTCGCCGACCGGGCCCGGCTCTCGGAGATGCAGCTCGCGGTGGGGGAGGTCACGGGCCTGACCCGGTACGCCCTCGAGAATCTCCGGGAGGACGGGAGCCCCGGGCCGGACACGCGGATCCGGGCGGTGGCCCGGACGGGGTCCGCGGCCGCCATCGTCTCCCGGGCCGAGCAGTGGGTTCCGCTCAAGGGGACCAAGCGGGCGGTGGTGAAGGAGCGCCGGGCCTACATCGGCGTGGGCCTGAAGGACGGGCGCCGCATCGCCATCGTCCCCCTCGTGGACCACCGCTACAAGGTGAACGCCCTGGCCCTGCTCCACCTCGCCTTCCGGGAGGAGATGACGGTGGGCGAGAAGATCCGGGCCCTCGGCGACCGCTACGAGGAGATCGTGAACGGCGTCACCGAGGCGGACGTCCCCTGGCGGGACGACCTCCTGGCCCCGATCTCCCCCGACGAGCTCTTCACCTCCCCGCCCGCCGCCCTGGTGCAGCGGCTCGTCCGCGCCTGAGATACCCTGTACCGCCGACCTTCCGGCGGGAACGTCACCGGGGTGCACGAAGGTTCCCGCCTCCGCATTCCGCCAGGCGTTCCAGGGCGCGGGCGATCTCCTCCTCTCCGCGGCGGCGGTGGAGCCCGGCCAGCCGCCGGAGGGCCGCGGCGGGCCAGGGATAGACCCCGGCGGCGCGGATGCCGCGCGTGAGCTCGCGGATCGCCTCCTCCTCCCGGCCCCGGCGGAGGAGGGCCTCCGCCAGGGCTGCCCGCGCCTCCAGGCGGTCCGGGTCCGCCCGCACCGCCTCGCGGAGCCGGGCCAGGGCCTCCCGGGGCCTTCCCGCCTCCCGGAGGGCCTCTGCCAGGTCCAGGTGGATGCGGACGTTCTCCGGGTCGTGGGCCAGGGCCCGCTCGTACTCCCGGGCCGCGCCCTCCGGGTCCCGGGCGGCCCGGAGGGCCGCCGCCCGGCGGTAGGCGTCGAGCACCG
>JAOZQC010000540.1 GCA_029932425.1 Planctomycetota bacterium
TCTCCGCCGCCCCCGACACCGCGATGAGCACGATGACGAGGACGAGCCCCCTGGCCCCCGCCGCCACCCCCCTCGCGCTGCGGGCCGCGAGCCGGGGGAGCAGAGCCCGGACCGCCTGCCCGGCGGCGATGGGCAGGAGGACGCGGGTGAGGAGCCGCTCCGCCAGGGCCGGGGTGTCCACGGGAAGCCACCGGGAGAGGAGGAGATGGAGGAGGGCGGGGACGAGGAGGAAGGCCAGGGCGTTGGAGACGGTGGTGAAGACCATGGCCACCGCGTCGTTGCCCCCGGCGGCCCGCGTCCACACGGAGGCGGAGGCCAGTGTGCAGGGCAGGGCTCCGAGGATCAAGAACCCCGCGAGCAGGGCCCGGTCCCCTCCGAACAGGAGGGGCCCCGCCGCGAAGCAGAGGGCGGGGATCACCCCGAAGGAGACCGCGAAGCACACCGCCAGGGCCCGCCCGTTCCGGGCGGCGGCGGCGAGGCGCGAGAGCGGCAAGGTGAAGGACATGAGGAAGAGGATCCCCACGATGAGGGGACCCACGAACCGCGCGAGGGACCGCCCGGGAGCCGGGGCGGCCAGACCGAAAAGGAGCACGAGGACGAGCAGCAGCGAGAAGGGGGGAGCTCTGCGGATAGCTTTACTCTCCATGGAGCCCGGACTATATTCCATGCGGGGCTCGGGAGCTACCGGTGCCGAAGCTCATCGTCGTCGAGCGGGGAAAGAAGCGGGTCTACAATCTCACCCGCGACGAGACCACGATCGGGAGGGCGAGCGACGCGCACGTCCCCCTCCGTGACCCCCGCGCCTCCCGCCGTCACGCCCGCATCGTCCGCACCGGGGACGATTACGAGATCATCGACGAGGGCAGTCAGAACGGCACGGCGGTGAACGGCTCCTTCGTGGAGAGGCACGTCCTGCGCGCGGGGGACCTCATCGAGATCGGCGGGGTGCGCCTCCACTTCGACCGCGTCGACGAGTCCCGGAGGCCCACGCTCGACCTGGACGGCGCCCGGACCACGGACCTGTCCTCCCCGGACGGGGTGGAGCACGCGATGCTCGTCCGGGAACGGGAGAACCTGCTGCGCCTGCAGCGGGTGGTCATGGCGATCAACTCCACGCTCGATCTCGAGAAGCTGCTGGGGATCATCGTGGACCACGCCATCGAGCTGACGGAGGCGGAGCGGGGCTTCCTGATCCTCGCGGACGAGGACGAGATGAGCTTCGAGGTGGCCCGGAACTTCGCGAAGGAGGAGGTCTCCGATCCCCAGCTCCACATCAGCCGGACGATCGCGGAGAAGGTCCTCGCCACCGGGGAGCCGGTCCTCGCCGTGAACGCCCTGGAGGACGAGCGGTTCCAGGCCATCCACTCCATCAGCGCCATCGGTCTCCGGAGCGTGCTCTGCCTGCCCTTCCGCATGAAGGACCGGACCCGGGGGGCGCTCTACATCGACAACCGCCTCCAGAAGGGGGTCTTCTCCCGGGAGGATCTCCGCATGCTGGAGGCCCTCGCCGCCCAGGCGGCGCTCGCCATCGAGCGGGCGCGCCTCTTCGCCCGCTACGAGCGCAAGCAGCAGGAGCTCCTCCGGGCGAACGCCCGCATCGAGCGGCTGAACCGGGCGCTCCGGCGCCGCCTGGACGCCAAGCGGCTGGAGCTCTCCCAGATCCGCGACGAGCTGGAATCGAAGCAGTCGGAGCTGGAGCACCGCTACGACTACTCGAACATCGTGGGCCGCAGCCCCGCCATGCAGGCGGTGTTCCAGCGGCTCGACCGCATCATCCCCACGGAGATGCCCGTCCTCATCGAGGGGGAGTCGGGAACGGGCAAGGAGCTGGTGGCCCGGGCGATCCACTACATGGGGCCCCGGAAGAAGAAGAAGTTCGTCTCCGAGAACTGCGCCGCCCTCCCCGAGTCGCTGCTCGAGTCGGAGCTCTTCGGCTACGCGCGGGGCGCGTTCACGGGGGCGGTGCGGGACAAGACGGGACTCTTCGCGGAGGCCTCCGGGGGCACCCTCTTCCTCGACGAGGTGGGGGAGATGAGCCCGGAGATGCAGAAGAAGCTGCTCCGCGTGCTGCAGGAGAAGGAGATCCGTCCCGTGGGCGGGAAGTCCACGATCCCCGTGGACGTGCGGATCATCTGCGCCAGCAACCGGAACCTCCGCAAGCTGGTGGCCGAGGGGGTGTTCCGGGAGGATCTCTTCTACCGCCTCCGGGTCCTCACCGTCACGCTGCCCCCTCTCCGGGAGCGCCGGGAGGATATACCGCTGCTCCTCACCCACTTCTTCGAGCTCTACGAGAAGCAGGGCGAGAAGGTCCCGGAGCGGATCGATCCCGCCGTCCTGGACCTCTTCCGCAGATACCGGTGGCCGGGCAACGTCCGCGAGCTGGAGAACGAGGTGCGGCGGCTCATCACTCTCTGCGACCGCGAGGTCACCGTGGACGCGGTGTCCGAGCAGATTCGGGCCGCCGAGACCGGCGGCGGGGAGGAGGGGGAGGAGGGAGAGATCCGGCCCCTCGAGGAGCGGGTCCGGGAGCTGGAGGTCCGGGAGATCCGGCGCGCCCTCCAGCGCACGGGCGGCAACAAGACGCGCGCCGCCGAGCTGCTGGGCATCTCCCGGTTCACGCTCCAGCGCAAGCTCGAGAAGTACGGGCTGGAGTAGTTCACCGCCTCGCCTCCGAACGCGCGGCTTCCGGCGGATCCGGGCCCGGGACGGTATGGCGTCCCTCCCGGACCCGGGCAGGAGTCGGAGCTTCTCGCGGCGCCCGGCCCCTGTCCACGATCTCCCGCCGGAGTCCGT
>JAOZQC010000541.1 GCA_029932425.1 Planctomycetota bacterium
GGCCAAGCCGTCGGGCAGGCGCCGGCAGGAGAGCCGGAGACCGGACACCCCGGCGCTGCCGCCCCAGGCGAACAGGCGCCCGTCGGGGCCGTGCACCACGTGGGCACGCGGGTGGAAGGCCCCCTGCACCCAGCGGGAGGAGAACCGGGGTCCCGGCAGGGGCAGCCGGTGCGCGCGCCGGGAGAACCGGGAAAGCCGGTAGCAGAGGATGAACTCCTCGTCCTCCCTGGCCGTCCCCGCCAGGGCCTGCACCAGGCACCGGACGTACCGGCCGATGCCGGTGGGAGCCGGCTTCATGAGGGGGGTGGCGTCGATGGCGATTCTCACGGGGGGAGTGTCGCACCGGATCGCACCGGGCGGGAGCCAAAACCACCCGCGGCGCCCGTGGTCCCCGGGCCGCCGTCCCCCGGCTCCGAACCGTAAATGATTGCGCCGCCGCCCGGGGGGAGCCTATGATCCGCCCGATGACCGAAGGCAGATCCACCCCGCCGATCCCCATCTTCGACGTGAAGAAGTGGACCGGCCGCATGCTCTTCGCCAGCGCCTTCGCGGTGGCGCTCCTCGTATTCGCCAACCCCGGGGAGTTCCCCTTCCTCATGATCCCGGGGCTGGTCCTGATCGCCGCCGGGGAGTCGCTCAGGCTCTGGGGCACCGGCCACCTGCACAAGAACAAGGTCCTGGCCACGGGCGGACCCTACGCCTTCGTCCGCCACCCGCTCTACGTGGGAACCTTCCTCGTCATCACCGGGCTCGCCATGCTCTCCGGCAGCCGGATCGTCCTCTACGGCCTGTTGCCGGTGGGCATTCTCATCTTCCTCTTCTACTACGCTCCCAAGAAGGAGCGGGTGGAGTCGAACCGCCTGCACCGCGCCTTCGGCGAGAAGTTCGACCGCTACCGGGCCGCGGTGCCGGGTTTCTTCCCCCGCCTCACTCCCTACCCGGAGCGGGAGGGCCGCTTCGCCTTCTCGGGAATCGTCGAGAACCGGGAGTACCTGATCTCTCTCGCCATCGTCTTCGGCGTGGCGGTGATCCTCCTCAAGTACTTCTGCTTTCCGGACCTGACGCCGTTTCAATGACCCGCCGCCGCGCCGCGATCACCCGCGCCGAGCTCGAAGCGCGGGCCGGCCCGAACATCGCCCGGGACTCGTGGAGCAAGCCCGAGCTGCGCCCCGTGGAGATCCGCGGCACGGCCGCCTTGGTGAAGGACTACGGCCGCCGGCCCCTTCTCTACCGCGAGACCTGGGGCCGGTTCATGATCGACCGGGAGACGGTGATCCTCCGGGAGATCGACGGCCTGCCGGGGATCCCCCGCTTCCTGGGCCGGGTGGACGGCCTGGCCTTCGCCATGGAGCGGATCCGGGGCCGGGAGTGCGGCGAGATACCCATGAAGTCGCTCTCCGGGGAGTTCTTCGTCCGGCTCGGCGACACCGTGCGCGCCCTGCATGAGCGCAACGTCTTCCACCTGGACCTCCGGCAGCGCCGCAACATCCTGGTGGGGCCCGGCGAGCAGCCCTGGCTCATCGACTTCGCCTCCGGCCTGCGCGTCCCCCGCGACACCGCCCTGGGACGGTTCCTGGCCCGCACCGATCTCTCCGGCGTCGCCAAGCTCAAGCGCAAGCTGGCCCCCCACCTCATCGACGACGAGGACCGGAAGCTCCTCCGGCTGGACCGGCTGCGCCCCCTGAAGATGCGCCGCCTGGAGCGCCGCATGGAGAAGAAGCGGGCAATGTTCCGGGGCTGACCCCGCCGGTCCCTACTCGAGCTCCCGGAGGATCTTCTTCCAGGCCGCGGCGTCCCTGCCGCCGTCCTTTCCCGTCCGCCGGCGGAGTTCCCCGCGCACCTTCTGCGCGAAGTCGGCGCTCGGCGACTCCTCGATCAGTCCCACCAGCTCCTCGTCGGAGATCTCCTTCCCGGCGGCACGGAGGAGGCCGTCGAGCGCACGCCCCCGGTCGAGGGCGCTTTCCCGCCGGTCGTGGAGGATCTCGCCGAGGCGGGCCCGCGCGGAGGGGGTGTCCTTCGCCAGGAGGACCAGGAGCTCCAGGGTCCGGTCGCGGTCGGCCCCCGCGGGCAGGATCTTCCGCACCGCGAAGACCAGGTTCGCGAGGTCGGCGCCGCCCGCCCCCGGGTGCCTCGCAAAGAGGGCGGAGAGGGCCGCGTTTCGCCCCGCCTCCCCGCTCGCGGTGCGGGCGACCTCGATGAGCGCCAGGTCCGCCCGGTGGGGATCGAGATCCAGGAGCGCGGCGGCCATGACCATCGCCGCGGCGGCGTCCGACTCCGCCTTCAGCGCGCCAAGGAGCCGGATCCGCCACCGGGAGTCACCGGTCCTGGCCATCGCCTTCGCCACCGCCGCACGCACTCCCGGGCTCTCGTGGTCGAGGGTGGCGGCGAGGGTCTCCCTCGATACCCCCGCCGGGTCCGCCAGGCGGGCCAGCACCGCGGCGCGCACCGACGGATGCCCCGCGCTCGCCGGCCAGGCGTGGAGCGCCATCCGCCACGCCTTATCCCCCCGCTCCCCGGCCCAGCCCGAGGTGATCCAGTCCAGCCACCGGCCGGGATCGTCCCCGAACTCCTTCCCGGTGCGCCGGGACAGGATCTCCACGAACCGGGCCCGCCCGTCCGGGGCCAGGCCCGGCAGCCGGAGGATCGTCTCCAGGATGCCGGTGGGGGTCAGCAGTTCCACCAGGGCATCGGCCGCCGCGGCCCGGACCGAGGCATCCGGATCGGTGAGCACCACCTCGCGCAGCGTCCCGATGACCGGCGACGAGGAGTTCCCGAGCTTCCCG
>JAOZQC010000542.1 GCA_029932425.1 Planctomycetota bacterium
GGCGGTCGGCCCGGGCCGGGGCCGCGGGCGGAAGGAGCGCCGCGGCGAGGAGGAAAAGGCACCGGCGCATGCCGGGATTCTAACGCCGCGTGGCAATCCATGCCACGCGACCTCCTCTCATCCCCCGCGACTCCCGGAGGACGAAAACCGCCGTTTCGCCGCTTCCCCTCCCGGCGGCCGAACGACCACGAGAAGCCCGCCCCCTTGACGGGACGGCCGCCCGCGGTACCATCGAGGCGGAGCCGGATCGAGGCGGCCGGGATGCGGGAAACCTGGACACGTGCGGAGTGGCAGAGCCTCCTCGGGGGGGAACCGCAGGCTTCCCGGAAGCTCATGGCCGGATTGCACGGCCACGCCGCGAGGGCCGCGCGGCGCCGACACCTGCTCCCTTCCGAGCGGGACCGGGTCTACGGGGCTTCCCTCATCCTTCTCCTCGAGCACCACGGCCGGCGCCTCCGCCGCCTCCGGGCTCCCGCATCTCTGGACGCCTACCTGTCCCGTCTCACGGAGCACGTGGCGGCATCCCTCGCCGAGCGCGGCCACCGCCGGGTTCTTCTCGACTGCGACATCTCGCGAGAAGAGATCTTCTCCGAACTGGCGAACCGGCGGTGTCCGGAGGATTCTCCCGCCCCCCCCTCTAGAAAGTAGGGAGCATGGTGCTCTCGTTCCCCGGCGCGCGCAGCGATCACGGTTGCGGCGGAACGTCGCGTGAGGTGCGTGTGATTGTTGGAGATGATCTTCCCGCGATCGCCAATGGAACTGATGGCCAAGCGGCCGTGGTCGGGCAGAATGGCCAAGACGGCGCTTGCGTCGGGGGTGAGGATCCCGGCAACCCCGCAAACAGCCCTGGCGATGGCGGCACCGGAGGATGAAGATTCTGAAGATCAACCGGGCCATTAGCCCTTTCCCTATCGACCCTGCTAGAATCCAAGGCCACGAACCCCGAGGCGGGAGGGGAGACAGACGGTGAACATGCGGCGGAAGACGCTTTCGAGGGTTCTGGGCCTGCTGGTGCTCGCATCCTTCGTCGTGCTCCTGTGGCCGGGGAGCCCGTTTCGGAAAGCAGGGCCGCCCGCGCCACCCGAGGGAGACGCCGAGGGGTTGCACCTCCCCGGCTCCCCGGACAGCGAGGAAAGAGGCGCCGTTCCCCCGAGAGGCAACCGGCGGGTAGCGCTCGCCGTCCGGAACCTCGCGGACGGCGGACTGCTCCCCGGCGTTCGTTTCGTTCTCTTGCGGGCGGGGAGAAAGGGGTCTCCCACAGCATCCGACGAGGTCGTCTCCGATGCATCCGGTCGGATCTCCTTCCGCCCGGAGGGCGTCACCGCTCTCCGGCCGGAATCTCCCTGGTTCTTGCCCGCACACTCCGACTTGGAGTCACTCCGGGCTTCCGGAGATATCTGGCTCTACCGGATGGTTGAGGTCGTCGGCGAGGTCACTTTCGAGGGCGAGTTCCGGGGCATCGATCCCGCGGAGATCGACCTGGACGCATTCATGTTTCCGGAGACCGACGACCCGGCCTTGCCGGTCCCGCCGGATCCGTGGAATGCCGTCTGGCTCGCGACGCGTAGGCTGGACCGGAGGACGCGCCTCCCGCACCCGGACGAGGAGGGACGCTTCCGGGTGAAGGTTCCCGCCGTGAAAGGGCTGACGATGCGGGCCAGCCGGCGCGGCATGAAGCCAGCCCAGGCCCCGGTGGACATCCCCGCAGACCCGGAGACTCCCGCGCACGTGCGGCTCAGGCTGCGGGAACCGCCCTACCGGATCCATGGCTTCGTGAGGGACGCAGCCGGGAGGCCGGTGAACGACATCGAGATCGAGGTGTGCATCATCAGGGATATTCCCATATCAGAGGTCCTCTCCCCGAAACTCCACGAGGCAGGACATGCGTACACCGCATGCGGGCGGCGGGACGGAACGGCGTATGTGAACTACCACATCTGGGCGACGTCGGGCGGGAGAGGCGGCCGTGGTCTGAATGACGGCGAGTTTCGACTCGCAGCCAACATCTCCGGAGAGGCAACGATCCTCATCCTCCCCCCCGAGGGATACCGCCCGCTCCGCCTTCGCCTCGGGAACCTGACTGCAAACCGGGAGAACCTCGATGTGGTCCTCCAACCCAATGCCTTTCACGGCAAGCTCCGGCTGACCAGGCATGGATCACCGTGGGCGAGGGCCTCGGTCGGTTTCACCGACATGTCGCTCGGGGATCTGCAGCCCACCATCTACGCCACGACCAACCTGAGGGGAGACGTGTCGGCCCACCTCTTCGAGGAAGGTCACCGATACTGGGTGGCCCCCAACGGCCCCGGCACCTCCATGCTGAAGACGGGGTGGTTCCTGTATCAGGGGCAACGCGAGGTGGACGTGCTGAAGGACCTGCGCAAGGATCTCTGAAGCCGCGAACATCGCGGAGCCTGTGTCGCATGGGGAAGCATCGGAGGCGGGGCGGTCCGGATCTTCCCCGGGGGCGTCGACGGCCACTTCCTTCCAGGCGCGTAGGCCACCGCCGCCTCGACCGCCGCCCGGGCCGCCCCACCTTGACAGCACGCCCCCCGCGCTTCTACGGCCCGCCTGGACCAGGGCCGAGCCCTCTAGGGAGAGTATTCCTCTCGAACCCTGACATGGGTCGGCAAGCCCCAAGTTGATACCGTCTTCTTTGACGCGCGGAAGATGTTGTTGCGCCCAACTGCAGACGGTGCAAGAGGAGGAAAGGACCAAGACCGTGAAAGTCATGAAAGGGGCAAAGGTGGCGATGCCCATCCAGGCACCAATGGTAGGG
>JAOZQC010000061.1 GCA_029932425.1 Planctomycetota bacterium
GAGATCGGTGACGTCCGCCCCTTCCGGCCAGGAGGGATCCGGGGGGGAGGGGACGGTCTCCGGGGCCGCGGCGTGCAGCTCGGCGAGCGCCGCCCGGGCGGCCAGCCGGAGGGAGGCGTCCCCCTCCGTTTCCAGGGCAAACAGCGTCTCCGCGAAGTGGCCGAGGAGCTCGGTCTCCGCCTCGAGGTGGTCCCCCGCCTCGTCGAGGTAGGAGAGGACCAGGCGGATGCGCTCCCGTCCGCTCTCCGCCTGCTCCAGCTCCTCCCGGAGCACCGCTTCGTGGGAGAGGGGGACCCGGCGCAGCTCGAGGACCGGCTGCCGTCCCTCGCCCACCTCGATCCACGGCGACCGGCGGATCCGGGGCCGGGCCTCGTTCCACCACTCCGTCCAGGGGCGGGGAACGAGGCCCACGAGGTGGTGGCGGATCCCGCGGTAGTTGAGGACGGGGCCGTGGGCCCGGAGCAGCATCTCCACCAGACGGGCCGGGTCCTCCTCGGCCAGGGTCGCGGCGCGCTCTCGGTCGAAGGCGGCCAGGGCGAGGAAGTCGTCCTCCCCGAGAGGCACGAGGTCCACCGCCCGGGAGAACGGCAGCGTCCGGGTCTCCCCCTCCATCTCCACGACCAGCGCCTCCCCGTCCTCGGAGATGCCGGTGATGCGGCCCGCGGTCTTGCGGCCCTTCAGCACGAAGCAGGTGCCGGGGGGCAGGAGGAGGAGGGCGTCCGCCCTCTCCACGGCGTCCGGGAGCGGGAGATCGGGGCGCCGGACCGTCCGCTGGAGGACCACCTCCAGGGCGGGATGCTCGGCCCGGGTGGCGGTGTAGAAACCGGCGATCTCCCCCCGCAGGAGGTCGCTCCCCGGCTGGAAACCCGCCACCGCCCGGGCCAGCGCGAGCCCCTCCGCGGGGCCGTGCTTCTCCCCCCAGGTGCTCACCGCCAGCCAGCAGAGGGTCTCCGCCGTCTCCGGATCGGCCCGGTGGGAGGCGAGGTTCAGGGCGCTCAGGAGATCGTCCCGGTCGACGGTGCCGGCCTCGATCCCCTCGAGACAGGCGGCCTCCAGCTCGTCGAACCGGCGGTTCTTCGCGAGCTTCCTCAGGTTCGGTCCGCTCTCGTTCATCTCGGCTCCTCGGCGCAGAGGCGTCCATGAAACCGCACCCGCGCCCGGGTGTCACCCATTCCTTCTTCCCGGGCCTTCCCGGCCGGGGGCGCGGGGGAGGAGACAGATCATGGCGTTTCGCGGGAGACTCCTATACTCGGGGCCCGGAATCGGGAGGCGCACGATGATCACGCTGAAGAGCTGGCTCGGCGGTGAGTGGCGTGAGGGCGCGGGGGAGCCTCGGATGCTCGTGAATCCCGCCACCGAGGCGAAGCTGGCCCGGACCTCCACGGAGGGGCTCGACCTCCGCGCCGCGGTGTGGTTCGCGCGCGACGAGGGGGGGGCCGCGCTCCGCGCCATGACCTTCGCCGCACGCGCCTCGCTGCTCGAGGCGATGTCGGCGGCCCTCCACGACGCCCGGGACGAGCTCCTCCGTCTCTCCATCGAGAACGGCGGGAACACGCGATCCGACGCCGAGTTCGACGTGGACGGGGCCACCGGCGCCCTCTCCGCCTACGCCCGCCTGGGGCGGGAGCTCGGGGAACGCCGGATCCTTCCGGAGGGGGAGGGCGTCCAGCTCGGCCGCACGCCGCCCTGGTGGGGCCGGCACGTCCTCGTTCCCCGGGAAGGGGTGGCCGTTCTCGTCAACGCCTTCAGCTTCCCCGCCTGGGGTTTCGCGGAGAAGGCGGCCTGCGCCCTCCTCGCGGGCATGCCGGTGATCGTGAAGCCGGCCACGAGCACCGCCCTGGTGGCCCACCGGATGTGCGAGATCCTCGACGAGCGGGACGTGCTTCCCCCGGGCGCCGTCCAGCTCCTCTGCGGTCCCGCGGGGGACCTGCTCTCGCACCTCCGGGAGCAGGACGTGGTGGCGTTCACCGGCTCGGCGAAGACCGCCGCCTCCCTCCGGGTCCACGAGGACCTGGTGCGGCGCTCCGTCACCCTGAACGTGGAGGCCGACTCGCTGAACGCCGCCGTCCTGGGGCCGGACGTCGATCCCGAGGGGGAGACCGGACGGTTCTTCCTCCGCGACGTCCTCCGGGAGATGACGCAGAAGGCGGGCCAGAAGTGCACCGCGGTGCGCCGCATCCTCGTCCCCGCGGAGCGCCTCGCCGCGGTGCGGGACGAGCTCGTGGCGGAGCTCCGGGCCGTCCGCGTGGGCGACCCCGCGCGCCCGGAGGTCCGGATGGGACCCCTCGCCACCGAGCACCAGCTCGCGGAGGCCCGGGCGGGGATCGAGAAGCTCACCCCCGCGGGGAAGGTGCTCACCGGGGGAGCCCGGCCCGCCGAGCTCTCCGGCGTGGAGACGGGCCGCGGGTACTTCCTGGAGCCCACGCTCCTCGGCACCGACGATCCCGGGCGGTCCGGGATCGTCCATCGCCGCGAGGTGTTCGGCCCGGTGGCCACCCTCATGCCCTACTCCGGCCGGGCCGCGGACGCCGCCGCCATCGTGCGCCTGGGCGCGGGCTGCCTCGTCTCCAGCGCGTACTCCGACGACCCGGAGTGGCTGGGGGAGATCGTCTCCCGCCTGGCGTCCTGGAACGGCCGTCTCTACCTGGGGTCCCGAAAGGTGGCGGACACGGCTTTCGGCTCGGGCGCGGCGCTGCCCTCCCTCGTCCACGGCGGCCCGGGCCGGGCGGGGGGCGGCGAGGAGCTGGGAGGGCTCCGGGGCCTCGCCCTCTACCAGCAGCGATGCGCGGTGCAGGGGGACCGCGGGCTCCTGGTGCGCCTGTTCCCCGCGGGCGGTGCTGCGGAGGGATGACCGCCGCCACGCCCCGGTGACGGATCCGCGGCCGCGCCCCGCGGGGGAAAGGACCGGCGCGGGCGTTGCGGCCCTCCGGCGTGCGCCATGTTCCCGAAGCCCGCGAAAGCCGGCCTGCTCCTGGTCCTGGGACTGGTGAAAACCTCCCTCCTGCCGGACGGGACCCGCGTCTCCCACCGACGCCCGCGGCGTCACCCGGCTCCGGGGGATCCCGGCCATCCCCGGGGAGAAGCTCGTCGTGCGCGCCGGGAAGGAGGGGCGCCGGGCGGCGGGCGAGCCGGTGACCGTGGAGCGGTCCACCGTGGAGACCTGGGCGGTGGTGGTGCTCCCTCCCGCGCCGGGCCCCTGCCCGCTTCACCTCCCGGCCTTCGGATCGGTGCCCGGGTGAGGGCGAGGCCGCCGGTGGGCGTCCCCGGAGGGGAACGCGAGCCTCCTGGTCCGGATCCTCCGCGTGGCCGGCGGACCCGCGCCGGGGGTGCGGGTGGTCCTCTCCGGAGGGGAAGGCGAGACCGCCTGGCGGGCGGAGGCCCGGGCGGGCGCCGGGAGGAGGGGGCTCTTCCCGAACCTTCCCCCGGGCCCCGCCGTGGTCCGGGTCCGGGAGGCGGGATACCTCATGGCGGGGGCCGGGAGGTCCGGCTCGCGGGGGGGAGGGTGACGCCGGTCACTCTTCGCGGGGACGCGGGCCTCCCCCTGGAGATCCGGGTGCTCGACGAGCGGGGCCGCCCGGCCGCGGGCGCGGAGCTCGAGCTCGACCCCTCGAACGCGGAGGACTTCGCCTGGGGGCAAGGGGAGGTGCAGCGCCTGGGCTTCTTCGCCGATCGCGAAGGCCGGTTCCGGGTGCCCCGGCTGCCCGCGGGGCTGGTCCGGGTGTACGCCCGGCTCGGTCTCCGGCGGGCGCGCGGAGAGGCGGAGGCGGGGGGGATCGATCGTGCTCCGGCTCGGAGAGGACCGCTGAGGCCGGGCGCCCGGTCCGCCTGCGGTCCGGCTACTTCCCCGGGGAGGAGGCGGACCCGGAGCCGGAGTGGCAGGCGGCGCACTCCGTGAGCCCCGGGTGCGCCTTCGGGTCCTGCTTCTCGTGGCAGCGCACGCACCGCTCGTGGAGGGCGTCGCGGTAGGAGAGGGCGAGGTCCGGCCGGCCCTCGGTCCTCTCCGGCATCCGCATGTCCTTCTCGTGGCAGGCGACGCAGCGCTTCGTGTTCTCCCGGGCGCGGACAAGATCCGGGGGATGGCACTCGGTGCAGGTGTGGTTCTCCGCCAGCGTGCCCCGGAGGCCGAGCCGGGCCGCGATGCGCTTCTCGTGGAGGCCGTGGTCGAAGATGGAACGGGGGCGGTCCATGTCCCGGTGGCAGAGGTAGCAGGCCGTCCACCTGTCGCCCGGGACGTCCAGGTGGTGACACTTCCCGCAGCCTTCCTCGCCTCCCTCGCGCTTCTTGTGGGCCTCGTGATCGAAGAGGACGAGCCGGCCGTTCCGGTTGCCGTCGATCTTCAGCTTGGCCCGCGCCTCGTCGGCCCCCCGGGGGGGCGAGACCGGGGTCGAGGCCGGGCCCCGGGCGGAGGCCCGGGGGCTGAAGATGCCGAGCGCCACGGGCACCACGATCACCAGGATCAGGCTCCACCGCTCCAGGTTGTCGAGGAACACCCCCGTCCAGACGCCGGTCTGGCTCTGGAACGCGGTGCAGGCGGTGGCGGGCACCGTCTCGATCTCCTCCTCCTCGACCTTCTCGGGGAGATCGAAGATCCGGAACCGCTCCACGAAGAAGAAGAAGACGAGACCGGCGGCGGCGGGAATGCCGAGGGTCAGCGAGAGCTCGGGAAGCGTGGGGACATAGATCGTGCCCGCGGACCGGAAGTACCCGAACACGCCCACATCGAGGCGGTTCAGGACCAGGCCGGTCACCGCGAGGAGCCCCATCACGGCCAGGCCCCGGCTCGTCCTCCGCATCCGCGGAACCAGGACCAGGCCCACCGGCAGGATCACCGAGAGGAGCATCTCCACGAGGAAGAGGCGGGCCTCCCACCGTCCGCTCAGGAGATCCCCCGCCGCGCCCCGGAGGGCCAGGTCCAGCACCTTGGAGGCGAAGTAGATCGAGAGGACGATCCCCGCGGCCGCGGCCACCTTCCCGAGCAGCTCGACAGGGGCCTGCCGGCGGTAGAGCCGGGCCACCAGGAGCGTGAGCAGGATCACCATCATGAGGCCGGCGCCCACCGCGGACAGGAAGAAGTGGAGAGGGAGGAAGGGGCTGTACCAGAGCGGGTCGAGCCGGGTGGGGCTCACGAGGAACAGGGAGCCCAGGGAGGAGTGGTGCAGGCACGAGAAGGTGATGCCGAGGATCACCACCGGCCCCGAGATCTTCCCGAGGAAGCGCTTCACCCGGCCGAGCTTCGATTCCTCCAGGGCGATGGGCGCCAGCTCCAGCACGGTGACGGTGAAGTAGAGCGTGACGCACCAGAAGACCTCGAACAGGAAGGAGTGCTCGTTCCAGTGGAAGAAGGGGTTGTAGAAGCGGAACGGCAGCCCGATGTCCATGAGCAGGGCGAAGCAGGAGGACCCGTAGCCCAGGAAGGCGAGGAGGATGGCGGGCCGGATGAGGGGCTTCAGGGAGCGGATGCCGAGGACGTGGCCCGCGAACGCCATGACGAAGCCGCCGGTGGCGAGGGCCACGCCGGCCACCATGTTGAGCACCTTCCAGAAGCCCCAGGGGATCTTGTCGGACAGGGCGGTGGTGGCCCCCAGGCCCTTCGTGAGCCGCAGCACCACCACCACGAGGGCCAGGAGGGCGAGGGTCCAGAGGACGTCCTTGATCCTACGAAGCGCCACCTTCATCTCCTCTCTCCGCCGCCTCGGCGGCGAGCCGGTTGCGACGGTGGATGATCCAGGAGGTCACGGTGAGGAAACCCGCCACGCCCACCGCCAGGAACGGCGTGGACACCACGTAGGGGGCGGTGAGGTCCGGGATCGACCTCTTCTCGAGCTTCGTGGTGGGCCAGTACTCCTCCAGCGACACGTCGGAGATGAAGAGCACCGCCGTGCCCCCTCCCTCATGCTCTCCCCAGATCCTCGGGAGGTACCGGCCCGGGTTCGACCGGATCCGCTTCCGCGCCTCCCGCAGGAGATCCTCCCGCTCCCCGTAGAGAAGGGCGTCGTGAGGGCAGGCCTCGACACAGGCGGGACCGCCCTCCCGGTCGTGGCAGAGGTCGCACTTGCGGATGTAGGGATGCGTGGTGTCCCACTCGTACTTCGGGATCTGGTAGGGGCACGCCAGCATGCAGTACCGGCAGCCGATGCACTTGTCCGAGTCGTACACGACCTGGCCTTCCGGCAGGCGGTGGAGGGCGCCCACCAGGCAGGCCGAGGCGCAGGCGGGCTCCAGGCAGTGCAGGCACTGGCGGCGGAGGAACCGGTCCTCGGGGGTGTGGAGGACGGTGCAGTAGCGGCGGCCCGAGAGTTCCTCCCGGCTGTACCGCGCCTCGGAGCCCCGCTCCACGAGGTGGTTGTCCAGGGCGCACGCCTCCACGCACCGGTTGCAGCCCACGCAGTGCGTGACGTCGGTGAGGATGGCTTTCATGACGCCTCCGCTCCTTTCGGGCTCCCGCGCAGGGCCTCCGCGACCCGGTCGCCGGCGCCGGGCACGAAGCGCCAGAAGATGTCGGTGGATGCGCGGTCGAAGAGGAAGAGGACCACGTGGGCGAGCTTGGTGGTGGGGAGGAGGAGGAACGTGAGCTCGCCGGACAGGACGTGGATGAGCAACATGGTCTCGTAGGGCAGCGGCGAGCCCTCGGGGTGCAGGGCGAAGTACCCCGAGGCGAAGGGAAGGATCACCGCCGCGAGGAGGAAGTAGTCGGAGAACCGGCTCATGTGCCGCGCGGTGCGGTCGACCATCCGGAAGAGGAAGAGGAAGACCCCCGTCCCCAGGGCGGTGAGCGTGAGGAAGTCGGCGGCACCGGCGGCGAGGGCGGGCCAGGAGAGACCGAGCCCCCGGTGCCAGAGGAAGACGTGCTGGGCCAGGAACACGGGGACCACGAGGATCGTCACGTGGAAGACGATGGAGGCCATGCTCATGAGGGGCGCCCCCCGCAGCACGTGCCGCACGGGCAGGAACCAGCCCGCGGTCTTCCTCGCCACCCTTCCCCAGGGGACGTCTCGGCAGGGCGTCCGCCTCAGGGCCCGGACCACGGCGAAGGTGCGGAGGAAGACGTGCCGCGCCAGGCCCAGGACGAGGAAGCCGAAGGTCATGAGGAACAGGGGGCCGCGAACGAAGTCGAGCGTTTCCGTCATGGTGGTCAACCCTCCGCGCGGGCCTCGGGCGGCTTCGCGCCCGGGATGCGGATCGCCTTCAGGATCAGGTCGTGGAGCCCGACGCACTGCATGTCGAGCTCGTGGTACTCGATGAGCTCCCGGAGCTGCTTCTTGCAGTTGGCGCAGGGGGCCACCACGTACTTCGCACCGGTGGCCCGCATCTGCTCCGCCTTCTTCCGGCCGGCCACGCTCATCCGGAAGTCGTGGATCTCGTCCACGGACACCGTCCCCCCGCCCCCTCCGCAGCAGTAGTTCTCGGTGCGGTTGGGGATCATCTCCACGAAGTTCCGGCAGAAGGACTTGAGGATCTCCCGGGGCTTCTCGAGGATCCAGCCGGAGCGGGCGATATTGCAGGGGTCGTGGTAGGTGACGGGCTCGGTGACGATGTCCGGGTCGAGGTCGAGCTTTCCCTCCTCGAGCTTCTCCCAGGTGTACTCCATGATGTTCACCACCGGGCGGGCCTGCTCGCCGCCGAACACGGGTACGAACTCCTTCGCGGACCGCGAGGCGTGGCCGCACTCCCCGATGAGGATCTTCTTCGCCCGGAGCCGGGCCGCCTCCGCCACGACCTTCTTCACCACGCGCTCCAGCACGTGGTCGCTGTAGAAGAGCCCGTAGTTGATCCCGTCGTAGTAGCCGGTGCCGATCGTCCAGCGGTCGTTGTCCCCCGCGGCGTAGATCGTCACCAGGTTCCCCATGAGGGTCTCGGGCTCCATGAGGAAGTCGCTCACCGCGGGGAAGAAGGCGTACTCCCGGTCCATCCGGTCCACGGGGTACTTGATCGGGATGCCGAACATCTCCTCGATCTCCTCCTCCAGGAACTCGAGGGTGTCCACGAGGGCGTGGGGAAGGATCGCGGAGGTGTTCCCGGACTCGCCGTGGAGCTGCTCGATGGTGGCGATCTCGAGCCCCTTGGGAACGATCCGGAGCTCGCCGAGGATCCACCGTCCCAGGTGCGTGAGCAGGCCGTGGTCGATGCCCATGGGGCACTCGAGCAGGCAGCGCTTGCAGGCGGTGCAGCGGTAGAAGGAGCGGGCCATCTCGTCGATCGTGGCTTCCGTCAGGCCCGGGTCGCCGGTGAGCTTGGCCTTCATCCACCCGCTGATCGTGAAGTGGCGCCGGTAGACGTCGAGGAGCAGGGCGGAGCGGTTGCAGGGGATGTCGCGGGGGTCGCCGGTGGCCTCGTAGACGGGGCAGGTGGCGGTGCACCGGCTGCACTTGGCGCTGCTCCGGACGTACTGGTCGAGGAGCGGCTTGTAGTTCGTGTAGCGCAGGATGGCGGCGAACGCCTCGAGAAAGCGGCGGACGCGATCCCGCTCCACCGGCTGGATCACGTACCAGGGGTACTTGCGCGCGGTGGTCTTCCTCCCGGTCCGGGCGACGGCGGGCTCGGTGGCGGTCTGCGACACGGGTGGCTCCTTGGTGGCGGACGTGCGGCCTCGCGGGAGGTTCGGCAAGCGGCGTACCGTTGCCGTGAGACGTCCGCGCAGGCGGGAGACCGCCGAATCCCGGGGGGAGGAGGTTGCATGTGTCGCAACCTCTCCGTTGCGTGCAACGCGACATGCGACACCGCCGGACCTTCCGTTCCCTCCCCCCCGCCCGGGAGCCCGCTCCCGCCGGCGGTACGGATCTTGCGCAGGTGCTCACCATGCGCGTGGCCATTCCGCTCTTCGGCAGCCGGGTCTCCCCCCGGTGCGTTATCTCCCGGGAGGTGCTCCTCGCCGACCTCGAGAACGGGAAGCTCCGATCCCGGCGCTCCGCGCCTTTCGCGGTCCGGGACGACGAGGACGTGCTGGAGAGGCTGGTCGCCCACCATGTGGACCTGCTCGTGTGCGGCGGGATCAGCGGGGAGCTCCGGGAGGCCCTGGCCGCGAACGGGGTCGAGGTGATCCACAACGTGGCGGGGGAGATCTCCGAGGTGCTGGAGGTCCTGGAAAGGGGCGAGCTGCGGCCCGGCCACGGACTGGAACCCTCCCGGGTCGCGCCGCCGCGGCCCGGAAACCGGCGCATCGGGAGCGGGATCCGGGTGGACTGCATCGCCTGCGAGAGCCGGGCCTGCGTCCGGGACCGTTCCTGCGACCGGGACCTCGGGGGATGGGCCAAGCCCTGGCTCCGCGGAGAGGACGCCCGCGCCTTCGAGATCGGACGGGACATCTCCGCGGAGAGCGATCCCAAGCTCTGCCGCATCGCGGAGCTCGTCCACTTCGCGGTGGGCATGGGCTACCGCCGCATCGGCCTCGCGTTCTGCTGGGAGCTGTTCCACGAGGTGGAGACGCTGGTCTCCGTCCTCTCCCGCTTCTTCGAGGTGGTGCCCGTGTGCTGCCGGATCGGCGCCCGGGCCGAGGGCGGGTCGGGGGGGAAGGAGCCTCCGTCGTGCAACCCCGTGGCCCAGGCCCGCATCCTGGCGGAGGCGGACACGGACCTCAACGTGCTGGCCGGCCTGTGCATGGGCTGCGACATCCTCTTCACCTCGAGGAGCCACGCTCCCGTGACCACCCTCTTCGTGAAGGACCGGGCCCTCGCGCACAATCCGGTGGGAGCCATCTACACGCGGTATCATCTGGAGGATCTTGCCAGGGAAGGGCCGGGGCCGTCTCCACGCCGTCCGGTCCGGGAGGAGCTGAGATGACCATGCTCAGTCTGACGGCGGTGGGGCTCTGCGCGCACTACTCCCCCGTGGGCGACCGCGCCATGCGCTATGCGCTGGGGCTGGCCCGCAAGTACGATATCCAGCTCAACATCTTCACCTTTCTCCGGTCGCCGTTCCGGCGTCCCGGGGAGACCGAGCCGGAGATGTCCCCCGAGGAGCGGCAGCAGAAGCTCATCCGGGCGGACCGCCGGATCCGCGAGTACTACGAGGACCGCCTGGGGGACTACCTGCAGGTGGGCTTCCGGGTGTGCGAGGGGCGGGAGAACATCGAGCTGCGCCGCTGCCTGAAGCGCAAGGAGTACGACCTGCTGGTGATCCCCTACCTCGAGACGGGCGGCAACTTCGCCGGGGTGCCCATCGAGGAATTCGCCTACCACTTCATGTCCCCGGTGGTCCTCGTGGGGCGCTGGAGGAAGGTCCGGTACTACCTGAACCCCCAGGCCGCGCTCCTGGCGGACAAGCTCCTGCTCTTCAAGGGGACCTGGCGGCCGATCCGTCCGGTCTCCTCGAGCTGCCCCGCGTGAGGGACCGCGAACTCGATGCCTGCGCCCGGAACCCGTAAGCTGTCGCCGGCATGAGCGCGAAGCGCCGGCAGGAACGGATCGCATCGATCATCTTCGACAGCATCTCGGACGGGGTGTTCACCACCGACCGGGACTGCCGGATCACCGCCTTCAACCGGGCCGCGGAGCGCATCTCCGGCTTCTCCCGGGAGGAGGCGATCGGGCGTTTCTGCTTCGACATCTTCCGCACGGAGCTCTGCCATCGCCAGTGCGCCCTGCGCAGCACGCTCCACGACGGGGAGGACGTGACGAACGTCCGGGTCATCATCATCACCCGGGACGGGCGCAAGCGGCCGATCAGCGTGAGCACGGCCCTCCTCCGGGACGAGGAGGGGGAGGTGGTGGGCGCCGTGGAGTTCTTCCGGG
>JAOZQC010000543.1:0-1123 GCA_029932425.1 Planctomycetota bacterium
GACGTGAAGGACGCCCGGGCCGCCGCCCGGGAACTGGACGAGCTCGCGAAGGAGTACCCGGGAGGCTACGAGCACGTCTACATCGAGGGCAAGGGCGTGAACCACGGCTTCCCGCCGGGAGGAAACCCGGGGAAGATCATCGACTGGCTCACGCGGCACCGCCGGAATCCCTACCCTCCCCGGGTGGTCTGGGAGCCTTCCGCCCGGTCCCGGAGGCTCTTCTACTGGTTGCGTCTCGCCTCGCCCTCGGGCACCGGGAGCCGGGATCGGCGGATCACGGCCGTGATCGCGAAGAACCGGGTGGAGATCCGGGGCAACGCCCTGCGGGGTCTCTCCATCCTCCTCGCGGAGAAGATGTTCGATCCGAAGAAACCTCTCGTGGTGGACGTGAACGGCCGCCGGAAGTTCGAGGGGGTTCTGAGCCCGGACCCCCGCGCCCTCCTCGAGTGCGTGATGGAGAACATCGACCCCGAGCAGGTCTTTCTCTACCGCGTGGATCTCTGAGGCTCGTCCCGGGAGTCCGGGCCGAGCCGGTGGGCGGCGGTTCCGGCGGCGAGGGGAGAGAGGGGCGAAACCGGACCGGCCGCGCCCTTCCGCGAGGTCTCGGATCGATGAAGAAGTCGTGCCTGTCAGCGGTGTTTCATCCGGCGCGGGAGGCGATGCGCTCGGCGGCGATCTTCTCCATCTCCTCCACCACCACCCCCGTGGGGTAGACGCCGTCCATGCAGGCGCGGCAGAAGTGGCGGATGGCCGGGTTTCCTTCTCCCACGGCGCGGGTCATCCCCTCGAGCGTCTGGTAGACGAGCCGATCGGCCCCGATCTCCCGCTGAACCTCCTCCTCCGTGCGCCCGCGGGCCACGAACTCCCCGGGCGACGACATGTCGATGCCGTACACGCAGGGGTAGCGCAGCGGGGGGCAGGAGGACGCGAATCCCACCCGGACGGCCCCCGTCCTCCGGATGAGCCGGACGATGGCCCGGGAGGTGTTCCCCCGGACGATGGAGTCGTCGACGAGCAGGACCTTCTTCCCCTCCACCTCGAGCTGCACCGGGGTCAGCTTGAATCGGATGGACCGCTGGCGGTCCGCCTGCGCCGGCATGATGAAGGTGCGTCCGATGTAGCG
>JAOZQC010000543.1:1133-2777 GCA_029932425.1 Planctomycetota bacterium
TCCACGAGGAGCACCTGCTTGTCGCGAAACTCCAAGGGAATGGCATTGAGTTTGCGGCGCACGGAAGACTGCCGCTTGCCCTGGCTGGGCATGATGAAGGTGCGTCCGATGTAGCGGTTCTTGAGAAGGCCCTCCCGGTACTTCTTCGAGAGGCGGAAGGCCATCTCCTGGGCCGCGGGCCGGGAGGAGTCCGGGACGGGGATCACCGCGTCCACCTCGTCCTCGTCCGCCACCTCCCGCCAGCGGCGGGCCAGCTCCTCCCCCAGCCGGAGCCGCGCCTTGTAGACCGAGATGTCGTCGATCATCGAATCCGGGCGGGCGAAGTAGATGTACTCGAAGACGCACGGGTGAGGATCCCCGGGGACCACCTGCCGCGCCACCACCTCTCCGTCGTCGCGGAAGAAGACGGCCTCCCCCGCCCGGATGTCGCGGACCAGCCGGAACCCGAGCGCGGTGAGGGCCGCCGACTCCGAGCACACCATGTGGGCCGTCCCCTCCTCCGCCTCCCGGACGCCGTACACGAGGGGCCGGATCCCGCACGGATCGCGGAAGGCGAGGAGGCCGTGGTTCGCGATGAGCGCCACCGCCGAGTAGGCGCCCTCCGCCCGTTCGAAGGTCCGGCCCACCGCGGCGAAGAGGGACTCGGTGAAGTCCGATTCGTTGGGCAGCTTCTGCAGCTCGTCCGCGAGCACGTTCAGCAGCGCTTCCGCATCGCAGAACGAGTTCACGTGCCGGCGGCTCTCCCGGAAGAGCTCCTCCCGCAGACCGAGGAAGTTCGTCAGGTTCCCGTTGTGGCAGAGCGCGATGCCGTAGGGGGAGTTGACGAGGAACGGCTGGGCGTCCCCCCTCCGGCCCCGCCCCACCGTGGTGTACCGCACGTGGCCCAGGCCCGCGGTCCCCGGCATGGCCGACACGGGTGTCCGGGCGAAGACGTCCCGCACGAGCCCGAGATCCTTCCGGAGGTGGAAGCCGTCCCGGGCCCAGGTGACCACCCCGGCCGCGTCCTGCCCCCGGTGCTGGCTGATCACCAGGGCGTCGAGGATGTCGGGAAGCACGTCCCGGGGCCCCTTCAGGCCGACGATTCCGCACATGTGGCTCGTCACTCCGCTGGAGACGGAAGAGGGGGCATCCTACCCCGAGGCGGGGGACAAGGGAAAAAGCCGGGGACGCGGGGAGTCGGCGCCCCCGCCGGCCGGCGCCCCCCTATCTCCCGCGGGCCCCGCGGAAGTACCGGCGGACCAGGTCGTCGTACCGGGGGCTCCAGGTGGGAGCCTCCAGGGACCGCTCGTAGGCCTCCCAACCCGTGCCCGGGTTCGAAGCCCCCTCCCCCGCGGTATCCGGCCCGGGCGGCCCGGACGGGGACGCGAGAGCGCGGCGGACGGCCTCCGCCGCCCCCGCCGGGTCCCCCGCGGCGAGCGCCTCGCGCGCCGCCGCCCGGTCCGCGGGTGACACCCCTTCCCTCTCCAGCGCCGCCCACTCCTCGTCCGTGAGATCCTCCCCGGAGGCGAGCTTCTCCACGGCCCTCCCGGGAGAGGAGCGGGAGGAGGGAGAAGAGGGAGATCCCGGACCGGATCTCTCGCCGGGGGGGCCGGGGACCGTTCCCGGGGTCCCCCGCGCCGCCGCCTCGCGGGGGCCGGAGGGCCC
>JAOZQC010000544.1 GCA_029932425.1 Planctomycetota bacterium
CGCACGGCGAGACCGGAGCGGCCGGCTCGAGATTCTCGAGGGGCTCGCGCAGTTCCAGGAGCACCTGGGCGGTGAGCTGACCCTCGCCCTGCCGGACGGCCTCGGGCGGAAAACGGATGTGCACGAGATGCCCGCCGACCGGGTGGAGCGCGGGGTCGAGAGGTTGAGGGAGCGAGCGAACGGATGCTCTGGCGCCACGCGCATCTCACTTACTGTCTGAACGTCCACCCCGGCGAATCCCTCGCCGAGGTCGAGGCGGCGATCCGCGGTCCGGCCGCCGCAGTGAAGGAGAGGGTCTCGCCGGACCGCCCGTTCGGCGTTGGCCTCCGCCTCTCCGCCCGGGCCGCCGGGGAGCTCGAGCCCCGGGCCGCGGACTTCCGGGACGAGCTGGCCGCCGCCGGGATGTACGCCTTCACCGTGAACGGCTTCCCGTACGGGCGCTTCCACGGGACCAGGGTCAAGGAGGCCGTCCACCGGCCCGACTGGACGAGCCCCGAGCGCCTCGACTACACGGAACGCCTCGCCCGGATTCTGGCCGTGCTCCTCCCGCCCGGGATCGACGGCTCGATCAGCACCTCTCCGCTCGCCTACGGCAAGCACGTCCCGGAGCGGGCGTTCACGAACCTGCTGGCCGCGGGCCGCACGCTCTCCCGTCTCGGCACCCGGACGGGACACAGGATCAGCCTCGCAATCGAGCCCGAGCCGGACTGTGCGGTGGAGACGGTCGCGGAGGCCGTCGATCTCTTCGACCGCCTACGCGACGCGGGAGACGGCGAGGCGACGGGACCGCTCGGGATCTGCCTCGACGCCTGCCACTTCGCGACGAACTTCGAGAGCCCGGCCGGGGCGTTGAAGCGCCTCGAGGCCGCAGGCGTCCCGGTACCGAAGATCCAGCTCTCCGTCGCGCTGGTCGTCCCCGAGGGGGCGGACCCGGTGTCGGCCCTCACGCCCTACGCGGACCGGGTCTGGCTCCACCAGACCCGTGTCCGCACCGCGGCGGGCGAGATCCTCCGCTACCCCGATCTCCCGCCCGCGCTCGAGGCTGCGCCGGAGGGCGAGTGGCGGGTCCACTTCCACGTCCCGCTGCATACGCAACCAAGGGCCGGCCTCGCCACGAGCGCCCAACTCCTCGACGGCGAGTTCCTCAACGCGGCCATCCGGCCGGGGCGCCACATCGAGGTCGAAACCTACACGTTCGCCGTCCTCCCGGGAAGGGCCAGAGACGTGGTGGACTCCGTCGCCGCCGAGCTCCGCTGGCTCCTCGACTAGAACGGGCGGAAGGCGAGGTACCCGCGAAGGGGTCCGACCGGGGAAGGGGCTGGCGGATGCAGATCAGGGACTGAAGTACACCGCCCCCCGGCCTGCGGGGAATGGCCCGCGAGACCGCTCGGAGATCAGGCTGCGGGGAACTCCCCATGTCACGTCGATGAGACTCTCCGGCATGGCGTTTCCGCCGGAAGGCCATCGTCGCCGTCGTGGATCGGCCTCGATTCCTCGGGCATCAGGCCGCCCTCCGTCCAGCCAAAGGTCCGGAAGTGGTCGACCGGACTTGCCGTGCCATGGCCCGCCACCTACGCGAATGCACGGGTGTGCGGTCGCGATGCGCTCGACCGGCACCAGCGAGAGAACGCGCACCATGACGGAGCACGTCTTCACCCCGCGCCAGGCCGCTGACGAGCACGTCGAGCACCTACGCGCCGCCGGGAACGCGGACCCGACGGTGCGCTCCCACGCCGGCGACCTCGAGACGGCCATCCGGTTTTCGGGGCGGAGAATGCCATGGGCAAGTTCCTCAAGGTCCACGTGAAGCGGCTCCTCGACTCCGATTCCCTTCAAGCAGCGCCGGAACGGGACCCCGAAGAGCGAGGCCACCGTCCGCAAGTTCCGCCGGGCGACCCGGCAGTTCTTCGAGTGGGCCGTCGAGAAGGGCTACCTGGCCGACGTCCCGATCGCCGAAAGCGCACGGGCCTGAGAAGTCGGGGCCATGCCGAGCAGGAAACCGACGCAGCAGGACCGGCCCGTCTCCCGAGGCGGGCCGGCCGCCCTTCACTCCGACGAGGGAGAACCCATGCAGATCGACGACGCAGTCCGCCGCTTCGAGACGCAGCTCCGGGCCGACGGTCGGTCCCCGAACACGATCTCGTCCTATCTCCGCGACCTGCGGACGCTGGCCGGCTGGCTCGCCGGATCGAGGCGGCCCTCCGATGTCCGCCGGCTCTCCACCGACGGCCTCTCCGCCTTCGTCACGAGCCACGAGGCCGCCCTGAAGCCCGACGGCACGCCGCGGGCGCCGGGCTCGGTCGACAGGGTGAAAGATGTCCCTCAAGGCGTTCTTCTCGTTCCCGGCGACGGACGGGGCCCTCTCGACGAGCCGACGTCGGCCTCGAGGGAGCACGAGCCACTCTCCAGGCCGGCAGTCGCCGGCCGCCGTCCCCCTGACCCCACGTTTTCTCCTCATGCGTGCGGGCGACGGCTCCCCGCCGGCCTGATTTCGAAACTGCCGGTTCTCTTCCGGACCCTCAGGGAGTCTCAGAACGACGGCGGAGATGACTCGGAGGAACTACTCGAAGAGCTCAAGCGGAAGGTTCGAGAGGCTTGAGCGGAATGGGGCTCCACATCCCCTTTCTCCCCAAGGAGGAGATCCGGGCCCGATCCGAAGCATTCCTCCACGCCCTGGACAAGGCCGAGTGGCAGGCTGACGAGTTCGCAGGGCTCGTGTTGACGCCCGCCAAAAGCCCGGCAGAGATCGCATCTCACGAGGCCGCT
>JAOZQC010000545.1 GCA_029932425.1 Planctomycetota bacterium
CGGGACGGGGCCTGACCCCGGATTTGCGGGCGATAGGGCCGTACCCTGGATTCTCGGCACGGACGGGCGGGACGGGGCCTGACCCCGGATTTGCGGGCGATAGGGCCGTACCCTGGATTCTCAGTCCTTGCGGGTGAGGAGGTCGCGGATCCGGCGGATCGTGTCCGGGTCGGCGTCCTCCAGGAGGCGGGAGACCTCATCGCGGAGGGAGGAAGGGGATTCGGCGGGGGAGGGGGGTTTCTCCTCCACGCCGAGCTGCTTCTGCACCGCCTCCACGTAGCTTGCGGGTCTCACCGGCTTCTCCAGGTAGACCTGGGGACCGGAGATGGAGCGTTCGGCAAGGATCTCCTCGAGGTCCTTCTTGCCCAGGTCGTCGTGGGCGTGGCCGGTGACGATGAGGACGGGGATCTTCCGCCACTCCCGGTTCTTGCGGAGGGCGTAGAGGAACCGGGCCCCGCTCTTCCCCGGCATCACCAGGTCGAGGGAGATGAGGTCCGGCTTCTCCGCCTTCACCATCTCCAGGGCCTCGTCGCCGTCCGCGGCCCGGGCCACCCGGAAGCCCGCGTCCGCCAGCAGCGCCCCGAAGTAGTTGCGGACGTCCTCCTCGTCGTCGACGACGAGCACGAGCTTCGCGGTCTCTTCCGTCATGACCCACCCCCTTCTTCCTCCGTGTCCCCCGGGGCCGGCAGGCGGTCCCGGGGAAAGACGAGACGAAAGACGGAACCCTCACTGGGCGTCGATTCGAACGTGATACGACCCCCATGCTCCTGCGTGATCTTGCGGGTGAGGAGCAGGCCGAGCCCCGTGCCCCCCGCCCCCTTGGTGGTGAAGAAGTTCGTGAAGGCCAGGCTCCGGACCTCCTGGTCCATGCCGCAGCCCTCATCCTCCACCTCGAAGACGACGGCCCCCTCCCGCTCCCGGGCCCGTACGACGACCCGGCAGGGCCGCCGCCCGCCCATCTGGCAGGCGTCGATGGCGTTCGCCACCAGGTTGGCGAGCGCCGTGTGAATCGACCCCCGGTCGAAGGGGGCGGGCTCGAGAGGGGCGGGCACCTCCTTCGAGAGGAGGACCCCCTCCCGGGCCGCCGCTTCCCGGTAGAGCTCCACCATCTCGTCGAGGAAGGCCTCCGGGTCGACGAGCGTGACCTTCGGCACCCGGCCCTTCGAGAAGGAGAGGAGGTTCCGGACGAGGGTGGAGATCTTCTCCATGTTCCGGGTGAGCATCCCGAACCCCTCGTCGATCCGCTCCGTCTTGCCCTTCTTGAGCCCCGAGTTCAGGAAGTACATCCCTCCCTCGAGCCCGGTGAGGATGTTCTTGATGCCGTGGGCGAGCCCCGCCACCGTCTGGCCCACGGCGGCCAGGCGCTCGGCGTCGATCTTCTCCTTCTCGAGCTGCCGCACCTCCGTGAGGTCCTGGATGAAGGCCGCCGTCCCCAGGAAGTCCCCTCCCCTCCGGAGGGCGTGGGCGGAGAAGCGCACCGGGATCTTCCGGCCGCCGGCGTGCGTGACCTCGGCGGCGTCGAGGACCACGTGCCCCTCCCGGGCCGCGCGGATCCTTTCGAACTCCGGCGGGAGGCGACCGGCGGGGAGCGACCGGCCGATCACCTCCCCGGCGGAGAGGCCGAGGAGCCGTTCCGCGGCGGGGTTGAAGAGCAGCACCTTCCCCGTGGGGCCCGTGCCGATGATGGCGTCGATGGAGTGGGTGACGAGGGCGGCCCGGAGCGCGTTCTCGCGCCGGAGCTTCTCCTCCACGGCCCGGAGCTTCGTCACGTCCACCGCCATCTCGATGACGTGGCTGAAGCCGTCCTTCCCCCGCGAGGCCGGCGCCGTGGTCACCACGTACCGGGTGGGTGTCCCGTCCTTGGCCACGCCCGAGTGCTCGGAGGTGTGGATCTTCCCGTCCGCGAAGGTCTCGCGACTCGGACAGGACTCGCAGGGCTCGGTCCGCCGCTTGAAGATCTCGTAGCAATGCTGGCCCGAGGGCTCCCCGAACTTCTCGCGGAACCGTTCGTTGGCGCGCACCACCCGGTACTCCCGGTTCAGCACCGTCACGTAGCAGGGCACCTGCTCGAAGAGGGTCATGTACTCCGTCTTGAGCCGGTGCGTCTCCGTGATGTCCGTGGACATCTCCACGATCCAGGGGATCGATCCGTCCTCCCGGGTGATGGGGACCACGTGGACCATGTAGTGGGCCTGGCGCCCCTCCCGGTCGATCCCCACCTCCTCGTTCACCCGGACCTTCCCGTCCGCGAAGGTCTTCGAGGTCAGGCACCGCTCGCACGGGGCGTCGCGCTTCTTGTAGACCTCGTAGCACTTCCTCCCGCGGATCTCGCCGAAGAGCTCGATGAAGTTGCGGTTGGCGTGGACGACGTGGAAGTCCCGGTCGATCACCGCGATGTTCACCGGCGCCTGCTCGAAGAGCTCCCGCTTCAGCCAGTCCAGGTACGGGGCGGGATCCATGCTCTCCTCCCTCATCCGGGCACGAGCCTGCGCACCTCGGCGAGGAAGCGCGGCAGGTCGACCGGCTTTTCCACGAAGGCGTCCGGGGCGGGGAGCGTGTCTCCGAGCCCGAGCCTCTCCTCGGCGTCGGCGGGATTCACCCCGCTCACCACCACGATCGGCACCGACCGGAGCTCGGGCATCTCCCGGAGCTCCCGGTAGAGGGAGAGGCCCGTCCGTCCCGGCATCACGAGGTCGAGGGACATGAGGTCCGGGCGCCGCGCCCGGATCCGGGCGAGCCCCTCCTCGGCGTCCA
>JAOZQC010000546.1:0-884 GCA_029932425.1 Planctomycetota bacterium
CGACCACCCGGTGGTGCTGGCGGAGATCCGCCTGGACCCCCTGGTGGGGGGAGGGACGGGATGAGCGGGCAGCTCGGCCTCTTCGATACCGGGGGCCGGGAGCTCCTCGACCTCACGGACTACCGGGAGTTCCGCCGCCGCCTGGCCGCCAGCGACTGCACCCGCTGCGACCTCTGCCGGGGGAGGACCCACATCGTGGTGGACCGGGGGAACCCCGAGGCGCGGATCATGGCCGTGGGGGAGGGGCCGGGCGCCGAGGAGGACGCGCGCGGCCTGGCCTTCGTGGGCCGGGGAGGCCGGCTCTTCGACCGTTTGATGGAAGGGGGGGGCTTCGACACGAACCGGGACCTCCTCATCGCCAACGTGGTGAAGTGCCGGCCGCCGGAGAACCGCGTCCCGCAGGCGCGGGAGGCGGAGGCCTGCCTGCCGTTCCTCCTCCACCAGATCCGCCTCGTGAAGCCCGAGGTCCTCGTGCTGCTCGGGGCCACCGCCCTCCGGTTCCTCTTCCCCTACCGGAAGCGGGACGCCCTCCGGGACCTGGTGGGCAAGCCGTTCACGGATCCCGGGTTCCCGGGCACCCGGATCGTCGTCTTCTACCACCCGGCCTTCCTGCTCCGGGATCCGCGGAAGCTGCCGGAAGCGGCGGAACACATCCGGGTCCTGGCGGGGCTCCTCGCATGAGGGCGGGGGGGCTCGGGGCCGCGCTCCTGCTGGCGGTGCTCGCGGGCTGCGGCGGGCCCCGGGCGTCCTCGCGGGAGGCGGCGGAGGCCGCCCTCCGGAAGCTCCTCGCCTACCGGGGCGCGGGGGCCCTCGCCGCGCGGAAGACCCTCCGCTGGGTGGACGAGATCGCGGCGGGAGGGGAGCCCATGCTGGAGGAGCTCCGT
>JAOZQC010000546.1:894-2754 GCA_029932425.1 Planctomycetota bacterium
CCCTGGGGCTCACCTGGCGCGGGCTCCGGCTCGCGATCCGCACCGCCCCGGAGGTCACCTACGAGTGCCCGGCGCAGCTCGATCCCCGGGCGGCGGTGGTCTCGAACTACCGCCGGCTGCGAATCGCCCTCCTGGAGGCCGTGGCCCGCATCGGGGGGGAGGAGGCGGTGCAGATCCTGAAGGCCTCCGCGGTGGTGCAGCGCTACCACTGGGAGGACCGGGCGGCGGCCCTTCTCTTCCTGGCCCGGTTCGCGGACCGGAAGGACGTCCGGGCCTGGTTCGCGGACCGCATCCGGCGGGCGCTGGTCACGCATCGCGACGACCCGGAGATGGTGCAGCTCCTCCGCATCGCGCGGGGGCGGGTGGACCCCCCGCTCTTCGAGCCGCTCCGCCGGGCGGTGGCGGACGGCTGGCCCGGCGCCGCCGCGGACGAGATCGCGGCGCTCATGGCGGACCTCGATCGCGAGAAGGCGGGGACGTTCTTCCTGCGGCTGCTCGCGGATCCGAAGGCGCCGCGGAGCCCTCGGGTCATCGCGGCCCGGGCCCTGGGCCGGATGCCCGAGAGGCGCGCGCTCGCGGCCTCCGTCCTGCTCGAGGAGAAGGACCCCCTGCTCGTCCGGGAGTTCCTGCGGGGGCTCCTGCAGGGCCGGTACGGGGACGTCCGGGCGATCCGCGACGCGGGGGAGTCCGGGGACCGGGCGGCCATGCGCAAGGCCTGGAGCCGGCGGAAGGCGGACGTGACGGAGGCCTTGAAGCTGGCCCGGGAGGTGGTGGCGGTCCTCTCCGCCGCGGACCGGAAGAAGCTCGGCACGGACTCCGTCCTGCTGGCGTTCCGCCGCCGCCTGGCCGACGCGGAACGCCGCCTGGCCGCGATCGGAGGCCCGGGGGAACCCGGCGCCGGGCGCTGAACCTCCCGCCCCCGTCCCGGGTATCATTTCCTTAACGTCCCCCGTCGCCGACGCTACACTCACCGCCCCCGGGCAGGTAGCTCAGATGGTAGAGCACGGGACTGAAAATCCCGGTGTCGGCGGTTCAAGTCCGCCCCTGCCCACCACCCTAAAGCCAGTAACCACACGACTTTCCGACGTTTTCCGCCGGTTTCGCCACGATGATGAAACAGCCCCATATGGCCTCCTTTTTGGCCTCCTAAGGCCTCCAGGGAGGCCTCCAAGAATCACGCCGATTCGCGGGAAGGAGGAGACCGGCGGCAAGGGGCTGCGATTCACACCGTCGAGAACTTGCGGGGGTGCGGCTTCCCGCCCTCCAGATGCGATTCCATGAGGGCGATGGCGCGGGAACCCGCGTTCTCCGGCGCGTGCTTGGCGTAGCGCAGCGTCATGCGGATCGACCTGTGGCCCATGAGGGCCTGGATGTCCGGGAGGGGGACGCCGGATCGAGCGAGGTTCGTCCCGAAGATGTGGCGGAGCCCGTGGGGGGTGAGCTCCGGGTGGCCGATCGACTTCGCGGCCTGGCGGAAGAGACGGGCAAGGTGGCCGGTCCAGGTGGGCGGAAGCTCGGGGAGGACGAGGTCCGGGCCCTCGATGGGGATCGCTCGTGCGGCCTTCTTCTTCCGGAGCCGGTTGCGCAATCGTCGGGTCATGGGAATCTCCCGCACCGCGCCGTTCTTCGTCCGGCGAAGGACGACGACGCCCCGGGCGAGGTCCACGTCCTCCCACGTGAGGCGCTGCAAGACACCCTTCCGGGCCCCCGTGTGGATCGCGAGGAGAGCGAAATCCCGGAGCCGGGCGGGGAGAGCATCGATGAGGCGCTCCGGGTCCTCGGGGGTGACGTAGGGGATGGGCTTCTCCGTCTCGCGAAGGCAGCCGACGCCCCGGCAGGGGTTCTTGTCGAGGTAGCCGT
>JAOZQC010000062.1 GCA_029932425.1 Planctomycetota bacterium
GGGGCTTGGCGTTCTGGGTCTGCTGGCGGGGGTGGGTCTTCTCGGGCTCTTCTCTCCCGCGGAGGCGCAGAGAGCGCCCGGGAAGATCGCGATCGGCGCCACCCGGTACCGGGTGGCCGTGGTGCGGGTGGCGAACCCCGGCGGGTTCGACGCGGCGCCGCTCGCGATCGGGGACGTGGCGGGGCCGGACGCCCGTGCCCTGGTCCCCGTGGCGGCGGGTCCCGCCGCCACCGGTTACTTCGGAGCGGTGGCCCACCCCCACGGGCGTCTCGAGAAGCTCTCGGGCCGGGGCCGGGCGGAGGTGATCTTCCGCGGTGAGGTGGAGGCGGCGGTGGGGGCGAAAGCCGTCCTCAGCGGCGCTCGCCGGTTCCCCGTCACCGGGGTCGACGTGCGGGGCGACAGCACCATCGTGACCACGAAGTTCCAGGAGGTGGGGGCGAGGTTCCAGCTGTTCCGGAAGTCCGCGGAGTCCGAGGACCACGAGCTCGGCCTGGAGTTCTCGGCGGTGAGCGCGGCGGGACCCGGATTCACTCCCGTGATCTCGGAGTTCCAGAGCCAGGGGACGGTGAAGCTGCCGGACGGCATGACCGCCGTCTTCCGCTTCCTGGACCGGGTGGACGGCGCGGAGCTCTCGCACTCCGCCGCCCGGTGGCGCTACGGCCGGCCGCCGGAGGGAAAGAAGGAGCCGGGGCCGGACGTGGTGGTGGAGTACTGGGTGCTCATCACCCGGCTCGACCTCGCGGAACGGTAGCCCGCGGCGTCTCCTCTGGCGAACGCGGGGACCGACGGGTTCCCGGGGCGACGGGGCCTCCCGCGGAGCGTGGGGCCCGGGCTTCCCCGGTCCGTTCCCGGCGGGGGCGGGCGCCGGGACGGACCGGCCGCCGCGGGGAGTCGGTCTCCCGCCGGTCGAGGCGGGTTCCGGCGAACGCCGGGCGTGCGCACGGGAAGCGCGGGGCGCCGGCTCGAATCGGGGGAAGGCCGATTGCGGGAAGAGGAAGGCGTTCCCCCGGCGGGCGACCGAGTTCTCGGTCGAGCCCCCGTCCCGGGCCGTTCCGTCCATTGCCGGAAAACCCGCCAGGGGAGTCGATATGGTTCCGCGGGCGGACACGCGACGGGCGTGCCGGACGGGGCGGAAACCCGGAACCCCCGGGAGGGCAGGAGGTTGGGGCGGCTCCCCCGCTGCCGGGGGAGGCGATCGTCGCATTCCCCGGACATCGAGGTTCAGCGGGATGAACCCTCCGCGGCGCCCGCCTCGGCCGGGGACCCGCCCGGTCCGGGAAGGCATGCCCCGGGGTGAAGGGGCTTCGCGGGCGGCCCTCGTTTCCGGAGAGCCCGGGGCCGGGGCGTCCCCCGTCCCGCGACCGGGGGGGGGAGGGGGCGCCTCCGGGAAGAGCCCGGGCGGCGGTCCCGGCGGGCCGGCGGCGAACGGGGAGGCGGCCCCCCCCGGCGGGGAGCGCCCCCGGCCGCCCGCCTTCAGGAGCGAACCCGGGTGAAGAATCCCCGGTGGATGTTCAGGCGCTCCCGGTCGTAGTAGAGGTCCGCGTCAAGGAGGTTGAGCCCGGAGGCGGCCACCTCCAGCGACTCGTCGCCGATGCGGCAGGCCGGGGCCACTCCCCGGGCGGAGACCATGCGGCCCGATCCTCCCCCGAGGAGGAGGTCGACGGCGGCGGCGCCGAAGAGGCACCCCATGATGCGGTCGATGGGGCCCGGGGGTCCTCCCCGCTGGGCGTGGGCGGGAACCACGGACCGGGCGTCGAAGGGGCAGCTCTCCCGGATCCAGGAGCTGAGCATCTCGCCGACCCCGCCGAGCTTCACGTGGCCGAAGGCGTCCACCTCCTTCGAGGCGGTGACGAGCTCCCCGTTCTCGAGCCTCGCCCCCTCCGCGGCCACCACCACCGCGTAGCTCGGGTACTTGCGGTTCTTCATGCCCCGGGTGATGCGCTCCGTGAGGAGTTCCTTCAGGTGCTCGAAGGAGAAGGGGACCTCCGGGATGAGGATGATGAAGGCCCCGCCGCCCACCCCGCTCCAGAAGGCCAGGTGACCGGCGTGGCGGCCCATGATCTCGACGACCTGGACCCAGTGGTGGGAGCCCGCGGGCGTCCGGCACCGCTCGATGATCTCCTGGCACGTGGTCACCGCGGTCTGGAACCCCAGCGTGTAGTCGGTGCCGAGGAGGTCCTTGTCGATGGTCTTGGGCACGCCCACCACCGGCGCGCCCTTCCGGGAGAGCCGGAAGGCGACCCCGAGGGTGTCCTCGCCGCCCATGGCGACGAGGCCGTCCAGGCCGAGCTTCTCGATGTTGCGGATGACCTCGTCCGAGCGGTCCTCGGTCTTTCCGCCGGAGGCCACCCGGAAGGGGTTGGTCCGCGACGAGCCGAGGTTCGTGCCGCCGTCCCGGTCCCAGGTGCGGACGACGTGGTGAGGCAGGGGGGTCACGTCGTCGCAGTAGTCGTCGAGCAGGCCGCGCCACCCGTCGTGAAGCCCCACCACCTCGATCCCGTGGTCGTGCGCCCGGTAGACCACGGACTTGATGGCGGCGTTCAGGCCCGGGGCGTCGCCTCCCCCGGTGAGCACTCCGATCCGCTTCATGTCGCCACCTCGTGAAGAAAGCCGTCCCGCCCGGGAGCATAGGCGGGCGGGAGGGGAGGGCGAAGACTTGTCTTCCCGGGGCCCGCGTGCCGCCCCGTCCCTGCTCCGGGCCTTCTTGTGTCCCCCGGATCCCACTGCAATAATGCGGCCTTGCCGCGCAGGCCGAGGTGCCCCCCGTGACCGATCACCCGATCCGCGATCCCTTCGTGATGGAGACCCTCTCCTCCGAATTCCGGGAACATGCCGCCGTGCTTCCCACCGTGCTGGAGTTCCTGGACGCGGGGGTGCCGCTGCCGTTCCTCGCCCGCTACCGGAAGGAGCGCACGGGGGGGCTCTCGGAGACCGTTCTCCGGCGCATCCGGGACCGGCGGGACGAGCTGGAGGAGATCGGGAAGCGGCGCCGCCAGGCCCTGCGCGAGCTCGAGCTCGCGGGGCTCTCGTCCGCGGAGACCCGGAGGCGGGTGGAGCGGACGCGCTCCGTCGCCGCCCTGGAGGACGTGCGGGACTTCTGCCGGGACCTCCTGAAGGACCCGGAGCGGGCCGCCGAGGAGGAGACCTTCGGACCTCTGGCCTCCGCCATCCTCCGCGGGGAGGCGGGCCTCTCGCTCGAGGAGCTGGCCGCGCCCTTCGTCTCCCAGGAGCGGGGCATCCCCGACGGGAAGGCCGCGCTGGACGGGGCGCTCCGGGTCATCGCGCGCCGGATGGGAGCCAACCTGGAGGCCTTCTTCCGGGTGCGTTCCCACCTCCTGTCCGCGGGTCGCCTGCGCGCCCGCCTCGTGCCCGACGGGGACGTCCACTCGAAGTACAAGATGGTCCATGACTTCTCGGAGCCGGTGCGCTCGGTGGCCGGGCAGCGGGTGCTCGCCGTCCTCCGGGGCGGGCGCGAGAAGGCCCTCACGGTGGGGATCGAGGCCGATCGCGGGAAGGCCGTGGATCTCCTCCGGGAGATGTTCCTCCCGCCGGAGGAGCATCCCTACCGCGAGCTGTTCCCGGGCCTGGTGGAGAACGTCCACGACGAGGTGCTCCGGCCCCGGGCGGAGCGCTCGGTGCTCCGGCATCTCAAGGAGAAGGCCGACCGGGAGGCGGTGAAGGTCTTCTCGGGGAACCTGGAGCAGCTCCTCCTCACCCCGCCCGCGGGGGAGAGGGTGGTCATGGGAGTGCACCCGGGGATCCGGCGGGGGGTGAAGCTCGCGGTGGTGGACGCCGAGGGGAACCACGTGGCCCACGCCACGATCTTCCCCTTTCCGCCCAAGAACCGGACGGAGGCCGCGAAGAAGACGGTGGGGGACTTCTGCCGTCACCACAAGGTGGAGCTGGTGGCGGTGGGTACGGGAGCCGGCTCGCGGGAGACGGAACGTTTCTTCCGGAGCGCCCTGGGGGAGGACGACGGGGTGCAGGCGAAGGTGGTGCTGGTGAACGACGCCGGTTCCTCCGCCTACGCCTCGGGGCATCTCGCGAAGCGCGAGTTTCCGAAGCTGGACATGAGGGCGCGCTGCGCGGTGACGATCGCCCGGCGGCTCCAGGACCCCCTCGGCGAGCTTGCGAAGGTGGAGCCGCGGGCCATCGGCGTGGGGCCCTACCAGCGTGACGTGGACCAGGCCCTGCTGAACCGCGCCCTGCGGGAGATCATCCGGTCCGTGGTGGCCCGCGTGGGGGTGGACCCGAACCGGGCGGACCTGAGCCTGCTCTCCTACGTGCCGGGTTTCTCGGCCCGGATCGCGGAGGCGGTGATGGCGCGGCGCTCCGAGAAGGGGCCCTTCGGCCGGCGCGAGGAACTCCGGGAGGTTCCCGGCGTCGACGAGAGGGTCTGGCTGTTCGCGGCGGGTTTCCTGCGCATCCGCGGCGGCGAGAACCCGCTCGACGCCACCGGTATCCACCCGGAGCACTACCGCCTGGTGGAGGAGATGGCGGCCCGCCTGGACCTGGAGCCCGCGGCCCTGCTCGGCAACGGAGACGCGCTGTCCGGGCTCGACCCCTCGGGGTTCGCGGGCGAGGAGATCGGGCTGCCCACGGTGCTCGACATCTTCCGGGAGCTTCGCGAGGCGGGGCGTGATCCCCGGGGACATTTCGAGCCTCCCTCCTTCCGGGAGGATCTCCGGACCCTCGAGGACCTGCGGCCGGGCATGGAGCTGGAGGGGATCGTCACCAACATCGCGGGCTTCGGCGTCTTCGTGGACGTGGGCATCGAGCAGGAGGGCCTCGTCCACGTCTCCCAGCTCGCCGACGGGTTCGTGAAGGACCCCGGCCACGTGACGGCGGTGGGCCGCCGGGTGAAGGTGCGGGTGATCGGCGTGGACCGGGAGCGCAAGCGCTTTTCGCTCTCGATGCGGCCGCCGGGGACCGCGCGGCCGCGGCGCCGGGAGGAGAGCGGACGGCCGGGCGATCGCAGGGGCCGCGGCGGGGAACGGAGAGGCCGGGCGGGGGAGAGGGGGGGACGCCCGCCCGCGGGCCGCCGGCCGGAGAAGGGCCGGGGAGGTGGGAAGGGACGGACCGGGCGCCGGCCCGGCCGGCCGGGAGGCCCGCGCTCGGAGGAGGGGAGGCGGTCCGGGCCTCCGGGAAAGGACCGGCCGCGGGTGATCGAGCAGAAGGCGAAGCGCGAGCCGGAGCCGGAGATCGACCCCTCCCTCCCGGAGGAGGAGCTCTACCGCCTGAAGCTGGAGCGCCTGCGCAAGCGCTTCGAGCAGGGCACCTGACCCCCGCGCAAATCTGGGGTACGGCCCTATGCCCTGCAAATCTGGGGTACGGCCCTATGCCCTGCAAATGCGGGGTCAGGCCCCGCGTACACCACGGACCTTCCGAATCTTCGTGCGGCTCGTGGATTCGGCGGGAGCAGGCGCCGAAGGCGGGCGCCGCCGGGCGATGAGGAGCAGGTCGGCCGCGGAACGCGGCCGGCGGGGGAGGTTCTGCCTCCCCCGGCGAAAGAAGACAGCACGGGCATGCCCGTCGGAGTACGGCTGCGGGCGTGCCCGTGCTGTGACCTTCGATGACGGGTTGACAGGGAGGGGTGGCGTGGGCTAGGGTCTGTGCGTTCCCCGCGGGGAACCACCGACGGGTCGCGGAGTCTGTGAATCACTCCACTATTTTCCCCTTTTCTCCTAACAACGGGCTCCGCGCCCGACCCCCCCCTGAGACATCGCTGACAGGCACAGCTTTTTTTCATTTTTCCGAAGCGCCGCCGTCCGCCGCGGTCTCCTCCCTCCCCCTCCCCCTCCCGGCCGCGGCTCTGCGCCCGCCTCCCCGGACCGCGCTCTCCTCGCGCCCCTTCCCCGGCTGGTGGGATTCTCCGCCTCATCCGTATAACGCAAGAGAGGCCGTGCCGCGGGCCTTCCGGGCGGGGCGCGCCGGAGGGCGCCGTCTTCCGGGAGAGACGGGGATCTGCCCGCGGACCATCGATCGGGGAGGCGAGAACCGTGGACATCAAGGGCATCGGGGAGAAGGTCGAAAGGGAAGCCTCGTTCGTGGGGGATCTCCTCGCGGAGATGCGCCGGGCGGTGATCGGCCAGGAGGAGCTGATCCGGTCCCTGGTGATGGGGCTTCTGGCCAACGGGCACGTGCTCCTCGAGGGTGTGCCGGGCCTGGCCAAGACCCGTAGCGTGCGGGCGCTCGCGAAGTGCATCCGGGCCGACTTCCAGCGGCTGCAGTTCACCCCGGACCTCCTGCCCGCGGACCTCATCGGGACCCTGGTCTACGTGCCCGAGGAGGGAGGCTTCACCACCCGGAAGGGGCCGATCTTCACGAACCTCGTGCTCGCCGACGAGATCAACCGCGCGCCCGCGAAGGTGCAGAGCGCGCTCCTCGAGGCCATGCAGGAACGGTCGGTGACGATCGGGGAGACCACCCACGCGCTGCCCGACCTCTTCCTGGTGCTCGCCACCCAGAACCCCATCGAGCAGGAGGGGACCTACCCGCTGCCCGAGGCCCAGGTGGATCGCTTCCTCCTGAAGGCCCTCATCCGCTACCCGGAGCGCGCGGAGGAGCGGAAGATCCTGGATCTCGCCTCCGCGGAGAGCTCGGACCGCCTGCCGGACCTGAAGGAGGTGGTGACCCCCGAGGACATCGTGCGGGTCCGCTCGGTGGTGGACGAGATCTACCTCGACGACAAGATCAAGGAGTACATCATCGACCTGGTGCTGGAGACACGGGCGCGGGAAGGCTCCCGGCTCGGGCTCTCGGAGCTCCTGGACTACGGGGCCTCGCCCCGGGCCACGCTCGCCCTGGCCCTCTGCTCCCGCGTGGCCGCCTTCATGGACGGCCGGCCCTACGTCACCCCCCAGGACGTGAAGGACGTGGCCCCCGCCGTCCTCCGCCACCGGATCATCCTGAGCTTCGAGGCGGAGGCCGAGGAGCTCACTCCCGACGACATCGTGAAGCGGCTCCTCGACGGGGTGAAGGTGCCGTGATCCGCCCCGACCTCATGCGGAAGGTGCGGCGCATCGAGCTCCGCACCACGCGGCTCGTGGACAGCCTCCTCGGCGGGGCCTACCACTCCGCGTTCAAGGGCCGGGGCATGGAGTTCGAGGACGTGCGGGAGTACGTCCCCGGGGACGACGTGCGCACCATCGACTGGAACGTCACGGCCCGGGCGGGCACCCCATACGTGAAGAGCTACCGGGAGGAGCGGGAGCTCACCGTGCTCCTCCTGGTGGACGTCTCCTCCTCCGAGTTCTTCGGGAGCACCTCCCAGAAGAAGAACGAGCTGGTGGCGGAGTTCGGCGCCCTCATCGCCCTCGCCGCCCTCCGGAACGACGACAAGGTGGGGATGGCGCTGTTCTCCGACCGGGTGGAGCGGTACGTGCCCCCGAAGAAGGGCCGCCGCCACGTGCTCCGCCTGATCCGGGACCTCCTGGCCTACGAGCCCGAGTCGCGCGGCACCTCCCTGGCGGAGGCCCTGTCCTTCCTGGGGAAGGTGCTGCGCCGCCGGGCCGTGGTCTTCCTCATCTCGGACTTCCTGGCCGAGGACTTCGAGAGGGACCTGGCGGCCGCGAAGAGCCGCCACGATCTCGTGGCCGTGCGGGTCTCCGATCCCCGGGAGGAGGTCCTGCCCCGCGTGGGGCTCGTGACCCTCGAGGACGCGGAGACCGGGCGCACGGTGGTGGTGGACACGGGGAGCACGCGGTTTCACGAACGGTTCGCGGAGGCGGGAGACCGGGCGCGGCGCCGGCGCGAGGACCTGCTCCGGTCCGTGGGCGTGGACCAGCTCTCCATCGTCACCGGGCGGGACTACGTGCCCGAGCTCTCCCGGTTCTTCCGGATGCGCGGAAAGAGAGCGGTGAGGTGAGACCATGGTGCTCGATCTCTCCCTGCCGGAATCGAAGACGAGACGCCGGCGGTCGCCCTGGCCCTTCCTCCTCTGGCTGCCCCTGGCGGGGATGCTGGCGATCCTCCTCGCCCGGTCGCCCGGAGCGCGCCCGGCCCCGCCCCTCGTCGACCGGGAGCTCGCGGAGACCCTCGCCCGGCGCTCCCTCTTCGGCCAGGCCGCCGAGGTGTGGGAGGAGCTGGCGGCCCGGGACCCGGACCCCGCGGAGGCCCTCTTCCGGGCGGGCCTGAACCGCCGGCTCGCCGGGGAGCCGGAGCGCGCCCTGCGCGACCTCTACGCCGCGGAGCACCTGGGTCTCGCCGAGGAGCACCGGGCGGAGTCGAACCGGGCGGTGCTCGAGTGCCTGGCCTCGCTGGGCCGGTTCGCGGAGCGCAACGAGGAGCTGAAGCGGCGCACGGGAGGAGAGGCCCCGGAGAAGGGCGCGGTGGTGGCGCGGGTGGGGGAGGAGAGGATCCTCCGCGCGGAGCTCGACGGGGCGGTGCGCGATGAGGAGACGGCGCGCCTCCTGGCCCGCGGCGAGCTCTCCCGGGAGGCCCTGGACCGGGCGGTGGCGGCGCGGATGGCGGACCCCAAGGGGCTCGCCCCCGTGCTCCGCCAAATCCTCACCCGGCGCGTCCTGGCCCTCGAGGCCCTGGCCCGGGGGCTCGACCGGGAGCCCGCCTTCCACCGGCGCCTCCTCGCGGTGAGGCGGGACCTCCTCGCGAACCAGCTCCTCGAGGATCGCCTGCTCGAGGGGATCCGCGTCACCGACGGCGAGATCGAGGACCACTGGAAGGCCCACCCCGAGCGCTACACGGAGCCGGAGGCGGTGCGCTTCTCCCTGGGGGAGGATCCCGCGAAGCTCGAGGAGGTGCCCGGCTGGCACCGGCGGGGCGACCCCTTCCCGGGCGGCGCCCGGTCCGCGGAGGCCGACGCGCTGCTCTTCGCCCTGAAACCGGGGGAGGTCTCGGACCGGGCGGTCCGGGTGGGGGACCGGGAGCTCCGGTTCCGGGTGGAGGAGAAGCGCCCCGCGCGTCTGCGCCCGCTGTCGGAGGTGCGGGACCGGGTGCGGGAGGACCTCCTCGCGAGGAAGCGCCGGGAGGCCGTGGAGGCGCTCCGGCGGGAGGCCGAGGCCCGGCACCCCGTCGTGATCGTGGACGAGGCGCTGAGAAAGGCGATGGCGGAGGAGACCGGCCGGTGAGAGGGACCGCGGCCATCCTCGCGGCGGCCCTCCTCTTCGCGGGCTGCGCGGGCGGGACGGAGGGGGAGGGGCCGTCCCCGCGCCCGGAGCTTCCCGTGGTGGAGACCGCCCGGGGCGGGCCCGTGACCCTCACCGTGCGCCTCTCGGCGAGGGAGATCGGCCTGGCGGATTCCCTCCTCCTTCAGGAGGAGGTGTGGGCCGAGCCGGGCTTCACGGCGGAGCTCCCGGAGTTCGTCCCCGACGAGTTCGAGGGGTTCGGGATCACCGCCGAGGAGGAGGACCCCCCGGAGAGGACGAAGACGGGGACGGTGCTCCGGCGCCGCCTCACCCTGGAGCCGGAGCGCTCGGGGAAGCTCGAGATCCCCGCCCGGGAGGCCTGGTTCACCCGCGCGGACGGCGGCGGGGAGAGCTCGGTGACGGTGAAGCCCATCCCCGTGACGGTGAAGCCCATCGAGGACCCGGAGGCCGCCGCCCTGCCGGACCCCCGCCCCGCCCTCTCCGCGCGGGCGGAGGGCAAAGCGCGCGGCCCCTCGCCGTGGTGGCTGCTCCTCGCGCTGCCCCCCCTCCTCGCGGCGGGGGTCCTCGCGGCCCGGCGCCGCGCCCGGCCCGCCCCGCCCCGGCCCGCGGGGGAGATCGCCTGGGAGGCGCTCTCCCGGTTGGCGGCCGCGGGGCTCGTGGAGAAAGGGGAGGTCACGCGCTTCGTGGTGGCGCTCTCCGCGATCCTCCGGGAGTACGTGGAGCGGCGGTTCGGGGTCCGGGCGCCGGAGCGCACCACGGAGGAGTTCCTGGCGGAGGCGGCGGCCCATCCGCGGCTGGCCGCGCACCGGGCGGCCCTGGAGGGCTTTCTTCGCCTCGCGGACCGGGTGAAGTTCGCGAGGTACGAGCCGCGGGAGGAAGACCTCCAGGAGATGTTCGACGCGGTGAAGGCCTTCGTGGCGGCCACGGAGGGCCCCGATGTTTGAGCTGCACTCGCCGCTCCTGCTCCTCCTGCTCGTCCCCGCGGCGGCCGTCTTCCTCCTGGCCCGCCGCCGGAGGCCGCCCGCCATCGCCTACCCCTCCCTGGAAGCGGTCCGCCCCGCCCGGACCCTCCGGCTCCGGCTCGCGGGGCTCCCCGGGATCCTCCAGGGGCTGGCCGTGGTGCTCGTCGTCTTCGCCGCCGCCCGGCCCCGGGCCGGGGAGGCGAGGACCCTCATCCGGCGCGAGGGGATCGCCATCCAGATGGTGCTGGACCGGTCCGGCTCCATGACGGAGGAGATCGACTACCGCGGCCGTCCCCGGCGGAAGATCGACGTGGTGAAGGAAATCTTCACGGACTTCGTGGTGGGGGGGAGCGGGCTCCCCGGCCGGCCGAACGATCTCGTGGGGCTCACCACCTTTGCGCGCTTCGCGGAGGAGAACTGCCCCCTGGTGGCGCTGCACGAGCCCCTGGTGACCGCGGTGAAGAACCTCCGGACGGTGCCCCCCTTCCTCACCGCCTCCCGGACGCCCACCTGGGACCGGCGGGAGGCGGTGGCCCAAAACCCCCTCTCCGCCACCGCCAA
>JAOZQC010000547.1 GCA_029932425.1 Planctomycetota bacterium
CATGAGCCTCGCAAGACCCCTGCGCGGGACTCGCATCCATACTCCGACAGCCTGCTAGACCTCGAACACCTTCCCGAGGCTCACGAGGTTCTCCGCCCCGTCCTTCCGGACGACCACGTCGTCCTCGATGCGGATGCCGCCGAGGCGGGGGTAGTAGAGACCCGGCTCCACGGTCACCACCATGCCTTCCTCGAGGATCTCGTCCGCGGTCGAGAGGCGGGGCGGCTCGTGCACGTCCAGGCCGAGGCCGTGGCCGGTGCCGTGGAAGAACCCCTGCATCTTCCCGTCCACGGGCCCCGTCTCGAAACCGCGGTCCCGGAAGAGCGCCTGGATCGCCTCGTGGATCTCCCTTCCGTTGGCTCCCGGCCGGATCATGTCCACCCCCAGGGCCTGGGCGTCGCGCACCGCCTCCCACATCGCGCGGAGACGGCGCGTGACGCGGCCCCGGATCACCGTCCGGGTGATGTCGGCGTGGAACCCGGTCCGGGTGCTCCGGGGAAAGACGTCCAGGATCACCGGCATCCCGGCCCGGAGGGGACCGGAGCCGGTGTGGTGGGGGTCCACCGCCTGCTCCCCGCCGGCCACGATCGTGTCCTGGGGCTCCATCCCGAGGTCCCGCAGCGTCCCGTCGACGGCGGCGCGGACCTCTTCGGAGGTGAGGACCCTCCCGTCGAGGCGAAGCCGCCCGCGCACGGGCTTCGAGCGCCGGATGAGATCGATCCCCTCCTGGATGGCGCGGCCCGTCCGCTCCGCGGCGTCGCGGACGGCGCGGATCTCCTCCTCCGTCTTCCGCACCCTCGCAGGCCAGAAGGGGGGAAGAACCGGCTTCACGGAGATGCCCGCCCTCCGCATGCGGTCCGCGGTCCACACCGGGAAGTCGTGGGGCACGCGCGCCCGGGTCACCCCCCTCTCCCGGAGGGCCTCCACGAGCGCCTCCGTGAGACCCGGCCGGACCGCCCCCCTCCGCTTCAGGCGCTTGAGGAAGCGCGAGAGCGGCAGGACGTGGTGCACGTGCGACTGTTCCCGGGCGCGCCCCACCTCCAGATCGCTGGCGATGAGGTAGCGGCGGCCGCCGATCTGGAAGAAGGGGAAGGGATCCGGGGCCCGGAAACCCGTGGCGTAGAAGAGGTCCATGTCCCGCGCGCTTGCGGCGAGGATGACGTGCGCTTCCCGGCCTCCGTTCCGTTTCATCCGAGCCTCCTTCCGCCTGCGGCTATCCGCCCCGCGGCGGCTTCCAGAGTCCGTAGTACTCGAGGAAGCCGCGGAGCACCTTGTAGAACTTCTCATACTCGGTCACGTAGCAGAAGCCCCGCGACTTCCGCATGGCGGCGATGATGTGGTTCGGAAAGTGCCTCCGGATCCTCTCCGCCTCCGGCAGCCCGGAGAGGCGGAGGCGGGCGCCGAAGTAGAAGAGAGAAGGCACCGCGAACCTCGACCGTTTCCCGAGCCGGACGGGAGGGACGGTGACGAAGCCCTGGGGGGCGCGGTCCCGGATCCAGCGGAGGTAGCCGAGGGAGTCCCGGGGATCGGCGAGGGACGCGGTGAGCAGGATCCGGGAGATGCGCTCGAACGCCGCCCGGTCCAGCGGCACGTCGAGCCGCCGCGTGAGGACCCCCGCCGCCCATCGTTCCGCGGCCACCGGGGAGCGGGAGAACCGGGCCAGCGCGGCGGCGTAGGAGGCGGCGTCCACGAAGCCGTCGATCACGATGACCGCCACCGTGCGGTCGGGGTAGGACATGGCGTACCGCTGGGCGATCCAGCCCGTGGCCCCGCTCCCGAGGACGACCACGCGGTTCTTCCCCAGCGTCTTGCGGAGCCCCTCCAGGGCCCGCACGAGCCGGGCCACGGGGTAGGTGGGCACGGCCGGCCCGTAGCCGGAGAGCCCGGTGAGCTCCTTCAGGCTCGGAAGCTCCACGTAGGTGAGCCGCGCGAACTCGGACATCTCGTCCAGCCACGGGCGGTAGACCCGGTGGGTCCATCCCAGGGGGGCGAGCACGAGGAAGTCGAGCTTCGGAGAGGCCGAGGGCCGGGTGGCCATCGTCACCGTCTCCAGGGGCACGCCCCCGAAGTCGCGCCGCTTCTTCTCCTCGGTGAGCCCGCGGATCTCCGGGCGGTCCCGGTTGCGCTTCCACCAGGCTTCCCAGGCGGCCGCGTCGCGGCCGTAGCTCCGCCCCGCGAGGCTCCGGAGGGTGTCCCCGATGAGGACGGCCACCCGGGCGTCGGGCTCCTTCCGGAGGGCGGCCACCAGGGACTCGATGGACTCGCGCGACACGATCCCGGAGAGGGCGACGGCCGCCGTTCTCCGGACCTCGAAGGCGCCGTCGCCGAGCGCGTCCGAGAGGGCCTCCGCGTCGCCCTTCACGGGGGAGAGGGCGAAGGCGAGGGCGATGCCTTCCCGGACGAGGGGGTCCTCGTGGGTGAGCAGGTCCAGCCGCAGCTCCGCCCGGAGGGCGGGATCGGTGACGCGACTCAGCACCTCCGCCGCCGCGCCCCGGAGCAGCCAGTGGTCGGCCGCGAGGAGCTTCCGCATCTCGGGCAGGGTCTCCGCGCGGTCGGGGTCGAGGAGGCGGAACCCGGCGAGGCGGCGGTCGAGGTCGGGGCTTCGAAGGCGCCGTCGGAAGCGCTCGAGGATCTTCCCGTACCCGTCCGCTCCCGAGGCGGGGAAGGGGGCGGCGAGGAGGGAGAGCAGGACGAGGAGGAGGAGGGGGCGGCGCATCACCCGGCTATGATAGCACGCCGT
>JAOZQC010000548.1 GCA_029932425.1 Planctomycetota bacterium
CCGCGGCGAGCCGCCTCAGCGGGCCTCCCCGCCCCCCCCCCGGCCCGTCACGATCCCTCCTCCACGCGCAACACGTTGTCGATCAGGCGGGTCTCCCCCACGCGCGCCGCCACCAGCACCACGGCTCCCGCCTCCCCCACCGTGTCGAGGGCGGCCAGGGTGTCCGGGTGCGCCACCGCCACGTACTCCGGTTCGATCTCCGCCGCCGCGAGTTCCCGCCGCACCCGCGCCGCGAGCTTCGCCGCGTCCCGCTCGCCGGCGAGCCAGGCCTCGCGGGCCCGGGTGAGCCCCCGGTAGAGGGCGGTGGCGCGGGTGCGTTCCTCGGGAGAGAGGTAGGCGTTCCGGGAGGACAGGGCCAGACCGTCCTCCTCCCTAACGGTGGGGCCCACGATCACCTCCACGGGGAAGGCCAGGTCCCGCACCATCCGGCGGATGATCACCGACTGCTGGTAGTCCTTGCTTCCGAACCAGGCAAGGTCGGGACGGACCATGTGGAACAGCCGGCAGACGATGGTGGCCACGCCCCGGAAGTGGCCCGGCCGCGAGGCGCCGCAGTAGAGGTCCGAGATCCCCTCCACGGTGACCCAGGTGGAGTGATCCGGCGGGACCATCTCCTCCACGGAGGGGGCGAACACCACGTCCACGCCCACCTCCCCCGCGAGGTCCAGATCGCGGGGGAGATCGCGGGGGTATCGCTCGTAGTCCTCTCCCGGCCCGAACTGGGTGGGGTTCACGAAGACGGAAACCAGCACCTTGTCGCATCTCGCCCGCGCCGCCCGCATGAGGGAGAGGTGGCCCTCGTGGAACGCCCCCATGGTGGGCACGAAGCCGAGGGAGAAGCGGTTCCGCTTCACCATCGCCACGTACTCGTCGAGCTCCGCGCGCCGCGTGATGAGCCGGGGCTCCTTCTTCCCGCTCTTCCTCCGCCGGAGCCGCCGGAGCAGGTCCTCGATCGTCTCCCCCGTCACCGGGTCGCGGCCCTGGGGGGCGATCGAGGCGAGAGGCTCGAGCACGAAGAGCCGATCCCGGAACCGGGGATGCGGGATCTCCAGGTCGGGGGTGGAGAGGACCAGATCCCCGTAGAGGATGAGATCGAGGTCCGCCTCCCGCGGACCCCAGCGCACGCCCCGGGGGACGCGACCCGCCTCCCGCTCCGCCCGCTGCAACGCGGCGAGGAGGCGCTGCGGCGGAAGCTCCGTCGAGATCGCGGCGGCGCCGTTCAGGAAGGGCGGCTGGGAGGGTCCGCCCGCCGGCCGGGTCTCGATGAACTCGCTCACCTCGCGGACCTCGATCCCCTCCATGGCCCCGAGGACCTCCAGCGCCTTCCGGAGGTTCTCCTCCCGGTCGCCGAGATTGGAACCGAGCCCGATGTAGGCGATGGTCATGGCTCTTCCCACTCCTTCTTCCGGGCCCGGGGGTTCGGAGAGGGAGGGCGCCGGCCGAACCCGACCGGGCGGACCCCCGTCCCGGTCAGTCAAAGATGTCGAGCTCGCCCCGCGCGGCGCGCCCGCTCAGCAGGCGGCGGAGGAACTGGAACGGTCCGCTCAGGGCGTAGACCACGAGCGCCCCCGCCACCACCGCCTCCACGCCCCGGAGGATGATCGCCACCACCACGATGAACGCCACGAAGACCAGGTACTTCATCGGCATCGGGCCCCTCAGGAAGCGGTTCATCACGTGGGGGTAGGGGATCCGGCTGATCATGAGGATGCCGAGGACGGGAGCCGCGAAGGGCAGGGCCCGGAAGGCCATCCCCGCGATCTCCCCCGTGAGACCCGAGCCGAAGAACTTCCCGTACACCACGGCCACGCCCGCGACCACCCCCGCGGCCCCCGGGGTGGGCAGGCCGAGGAAGACCTTGTGACCGCTCTCCTCCGGGTCCGCCTCCACGTTGTAGCGGGCGAGGCGGAGCGCCGCGCAGAGGATGTAGAAGGCGCAGAAGCCCAGCGTCACGCGGGGGTGCGCCGCGAATCCCAGGAAGCGCTCCGCGATGGCCTTGATCATGAACGCGGGGGCCACCCCGAAGGTGACCATGTCCGCCAGCGAATCGAGCTCCCCTCCGAACCGCGAGACCTGCCCCGTGATCCGGGCCACCCGGCCGTCCAGGGCGTCGAAGACCATGGCCAGGAAGAGGATCCACCCCGCGTAGACGATCCTCTCCATGGAGGCGGCCGGCTCCGTCCCCGCCAGGAGCAGGGCGTCCGCGGTGTAGGCGATGCCGAGGAACCCGCAGAAGAGGTTTCCCAGGGTGAGAAGGCTGGGGAGGATGGGGATCAACCGGATCCGGCGGCCGCGCGGCTCCACCTTCAGCCGGAGGTCCGGCCGGAGGTCGGGATCCACCCGCTGGCTCCCGTTCATGCGTCCTCTTCCCCGCCGATGACGCCCAGCACGGTGGACCCGCCGCGGACGCGGTCTCCCACCTTCACCTTCCAGGTCACCGGCACGTCGAGCGGCAGGGAGAGCTGGGTCCGCGACCCGAACTTCAACATGCCGAACCGCTGCCCCTTCGCGAGGGTGTCGCCCACCCGGGCGCCGGTGACGATCCTCCGCGCGATGGCCCCCACGATCTGTCGCACCAGGAACCGGAAGGAGCCGTCGGCGGACACGAAGCCCACGGACCGCGCCTTGTTCTCCGCCCCCGCCGAGAGGCGCATGGCGTTGAGATAGGGGCCGTCCCGGTCCTTCAGGTAGCGGACCTGGCCCGCCAGGGGCGTGCGGTTCACGTGGACGTCGTAGACGG